>USLW01000116.1 GCA_900555605.1 uncultured Clostridium sp.
TATAAAAAAGGAATGCTGCCGCTGAACGAAGCTTATATGCCGACGTTTACGTAAGAGAGATATTTTTTACAGCGCTTTATGTTTCCTCATTAGCGTGTGCAATAGATTTAAGGATACAGTAAAGTTGCTGTATCCTTAAAAAATTGGATGGTCATGTGAAAATTTATTCTGATGCGTATTCTGATGATTATGCTGAACTGCCCTTGATAGAGGTGATAGAAAGTTTAGGCGTTCATGTTACATGGCGTGACCATAACGCGGCGGATATAACCTTTGGAGAAAAACGATATCTTTTGAATCTGGCAGAGGTTTCATTCGTTGAAGAAGGAAAGCGTTTTAATCTTGTTGCGACTCCGCCGGGAGGGCACAGATTTCATAAGGTTTTGGATAAGGAATTAATTTTGTCCAGCGATACAATGGGCAGTGCCTTCTATTTAATGGGGATAAGGGTTCATTATGTATGATGATATAAAAAACGATTTAAATGCGTTGCTGCAAGAGGCAAAAATAATAGAAATTTTTCGGGTATTGAATTTAATTTGTTTTACCTTTGCATTAAAAGATAAAAGAAAACTTTTTTTGCACGCTGAATGTGTCGTCAGAATTTTTGATTCTGATAACAGGCTCGTAATGTGTACCAAAAATTTGTATCGCAGGAGCCGAAGCTATAGAAAGAAAAAGTTTGATTATCAAAAAATAGGGACCACGCTATTCGATGATTCCCTGCAGGATTATCAGGAGAGGCTTTATGAAACATCGGTGCTAAATGCGGCGTTCCGCGGAAAAGATCTTAAAATCAGATTTTTAAATGGAATGCATATGGATGTTATGGCAATCACAACCATATATGATGATCCTGCGTATTGCGAAGATTACAGAATTTTCGGTGAGGATAAAAAAGAGACTGCTTATATTGTATAATCATACAGGAAAACTTTTTGTTTTGAAAGAAAGCAGGTGTATAGATGTATGAAGTTGTACAAGCCGGAAAACAAAGCTATTATATCCAATGTCCGGCTAAAATCGGAATCTATTTAAGGAACGAACGGGATGTCTATCTGATTGACAGCGGCAGCGATAAGGACGCCGGCCGCAGGGTGCGGAAAATTTTAGATGCGCACGGCTGGAATCTCAAGGGAATTCTGAATACGCATTCTCATGCGGACCATATCGGAGGCAACCACTATCTGCAGCAGCAATACGGCTGTAAAATTTTCATGGGCGGGATGGAGGCAGCCTTTACGCGGCAGCCGGTTTTAGAGCCTTCGTTTTTGTATGGCGGTTATCCGTTTAAGGACATAAAGCATAAGTTCCTGATGGCGGAGGCCAGTGAGACAACGGAATTCTCAGACGCGGATTTTCCAAAAGAGATCGAGATCATTCCACTGCCCGGACACTCCTTCGAGATGGTGGGGTTCCGCATCCCTGACGGCACGGTATTTCTTGCGGATTGTCTAAGCAGCACTGCGGCATTAGAAAAATATCAAATTTCTTTTATTTATGATATACCTGCGTATCTGGATACGCTCGATACGGCAGCTGCCCTGCCGGCTGAAATGTTGGTCCCGGCCCATGCCGATGCCGCGCCGGATATTCGCCCCTTAACCGATATCAATAAAAAGAAGGTTTTTGAAATTGCGGAGCATATCAGAATGGTCTGCCGGGAACCCTTGTGTTTTGAGCGGATTCTGCAGCAGCTGTTTGCAGATTACAATCTGCAAATGACTTATGAGCAATATGTTCTGGTGGGCAGCACTGTCCGCTCGTATTTATCCTGGCTGAAGGATTTGGGACAAATGGAAGGATCTTTTGAAAATAACCAGCTGCTGTGGAAATGCAGTGTGTAAAAGGTTTCAAATTTCCGTGATATTGTGAATCTGGTGAAACGTCTTACGGCAAACGGGTCTCTTTCCTGGCGGACAGCTGCCGGAATTCAGCGCGGAAGTGCGCGGGGGTCATTCCGGTGCTTTCTTGAAAAATCTGTTTAAAATGAGAAACGCTGTGGTATCCCACGGCCGCACAGATATCATTTAAAGAAATGGCGGGGTCCAGCAGATAGTAGCACGCCTGTGTAATACGAATGTTTTTCAGGAGCGCCGTAAAGGTCAATCCGGTTTCTCTTTTCAGAAGTGCCGAGAGATAAGTCGGTGAATAAGAAAACTGCAGCGCAAGGGCTGTCAGCGTCATGTTCTGGGGGGCTTTCTGCATGGCGTAAAGAATATTCTGGATTTTAGACGACGTATGATAGGTGATGCTTCTGCATTCGGCAGCGGCATCACAGCCTTCCGATAGATGGCGCAGCAATACCAGCGTAATGGATTTCAGCAATGGGTGAATATCAGGACTCTCAAGCAGCCGCAGGCTGATTTCATAAAGGGAATCAATGACGCTGTCTCCCCGGGCGGCATCCCTTCCCGTATGGCAGAGAAAAAAGCTCGTCCGGGAAGAAGAAAAGAGAGAGTCCTTTAAAAATTGATATAGCTTTGTCTTGGCAGGCAGCAGCTTCAGATAAAAATCAGATACCAGAGCCGTTGTCAGCAGTGTGTTAAAAACCAGGGCTTCGTCCTGGTACGCGGCGATGGCATGGCGCACATAGGGCGGAATGATACAGAGCGCTCCTTTTTGCATGACATAGTTTTTCCCCTCTATTATATTCTGGCAGGTTCCTGAATAGACATAGATGATTTCAAAGAAATTATGCCGGTGCAGGTAGTAATGCCAATAGCGGGTATGCTGCCAAAAGGCGATGCCGTTTTCCGCAATATTCGCCGTTTGCTCGTCCAGGTCCTGGGTTATGAAGGGATGATTCAGGGGAACATTGATTCCGGGCGCATAATACAGATATTTATTGTCAATCGGGATATTATGCTTGCTGAGAATTTCCCTGATTTTCGGCAGACTGACACCCTGCTGCCTCATTTCATACAGCTGCTTTAAGGTTTGCTCCCGTTCGGAAAGATGCGTTTTCAAAAAGGCTAAGTAATCATCAGACATCAGAGGCCGCCTCCCTTGGAACGCTGCTTTCGATAAGTTAGCGGCGTTGTGCCGTATTTTTTTTTAAAAGCGATCCGAAAATACTGCAGACTTTTATACCCCAGCTCCTGCGCGATGCCAGCCTCAGAAACCGTACTTTCCGCCAGCTGCACGGCGGCGTTTTTCAGACGCAGGTCATTCAGAATATCTGAAAAATTCTGCCCTGTGGTCTTTTTCACCAACCGGCTGAGATACTCCGGAGAACGCTTCAGCGCGGCTGAAGCACTTTGCAAAGAAGCCGTTTTATAGTGCGCATATAAATATCGCATGAGATGCGAAAGCGTGAAAACCTGCGGCGGCATTTTATACGGACTGCAGGTATAATTTCCGTACAGCAGGCACTGCAGCGCCAAAATAAAGACAGAGGTCTGCAGCGCATCTTCGGATTCGGAAAGCGCCGGCAGCCGGCGGAGCGATTCGGTAAACGCATCCGCACAGTCAGGATGGAAAACATAGAAAGCGTCTAATGTCAGCTGCCGCAGCATGCCTGCCGCCGGGTGGCCTGCAGGCAGCAAAGAAAGCAGCTGTGCCGGCGCGGAATAGGCATCATATTCTAAAATATGAATTTTATCAGAAGCAGGCAGGCAATCGCCGCGTCGCAGGCGGATTGGATGATGAGGGGGAAGCAAGGCAGCCTCCCGGGGCTGTAAGATGGCTGCGGCTCCGGAAACTGTCACTTCCAGCGGAACACAGGTATAAATTAATTTAAAGCATTCATTCAGCGGCAGAACAGTCGTGCGCTCCATGTTTTTGCCATCTCCCTCCAAATAGAACGTATTTAAAAAATAGCACAGATCCGCAGAGGCTACAATGTATTTTACAAAATCGTGTCAAATTTTATACATCTATGAACATAAGCCCGTTGAAATTTGACATGATATAATCCAATTGTTCCATTCAAGGGGAAGCACTCAGATCCAATAAGGGAGGTTGTAAGCGTGCGGCGGATGTTAATGATCCTTTTAGTACTGGCTGTCTGCTTAGCGGCAGCCTGCACCAGCGAACCGGCAAAAAAACTTTCAGGAGAGAAGATTATGGAGGATTTGGCACAATTTCCGCTGTCATTTAAGTATGACGGCAAAACGTATCGGGGCTTCGGCAGTGATTTTACGGAAATCAGCAGGAAGCAGGAGGAAAGGGAGCGCGGCGGCGCAGCTGTAATCGTGACGCTTAAACATACGCTCAGCGGTGCGGATTTTCGTTTGGAGACATGTGTTTATGAAGCTTACGGCGCCTGTGAATGGACGCTGTATATTACGAATAACGGTACGGAGACAACAAAAAGGTTCAGTGAAATTCATGCCGTTGATATGGAATTTGAGGGCAGGGATCCGGTGATAAAGGGTATTCACGGCGATGTCGGCAAGGACATGTATGCGCCCTATGCGGTGGTACTAAAGGAGGGCACGGTGTTTTCAAAGGAATCTGTCTCCGGGCGGCCTACGCACGGCGTGTTTCCGTATTTTAATGTAGAATACGGCGACGGAGGCGCTTTTATCGCCCTTGGCTGGCCCGGCTGCTGGCGTGCGGAAGCCTCGGCAGAGGGGGAACGCACACATTTTACCGGCGGACAGCTGGAGATCAATACGGTCCTGAACCCCGGGGAAACAATTCGCACGCCATTGGTGGCGGTGGTACACTACAGCGGCCGGAATGAAATGAACGCAATGAATCAGTGGCGGCGGTGGTTTATTGACTGCAGCATGGTACAGCCGGATGGACAGCCGCTGCAGCCGGCATTTGCAGCTTGGTCCATGTGCCAGGGCGCTTCGGCCAAAACAATGAAGCGTATTATTCAGGGGTATGCGGCGCACGATGTACCGTTGGATTATTTCTGGATGGATGCCGGCTGGTATACGGATCCCCGGGGCAATACGGTGGAATGGCCGCAGACAGGCACGCTTTTAGTCGACGAATCCCGTTTTCCGGATCATTTTGCCTCCATTACGGAAGAGATTTCAAAGACCGGCGGCAAGACGCTTTTATGGTTTGAACCAGAAGTGGTACGGATAGACAAGGAGACGTTTCTGAAAGACACGCCGGATTTTGAGGAAGCCTGGATGCTGGGAACTGCCATGAGCGGCACCTGGCTGGAGGGACAGCTGCTGAACTTAGGCGACGAAGGCTGCCGGAATTGGCTGCTTGCAAGAATCTCCCAGGTGATTGAAGAGGGCGGCATTTCCGTATATCGGCAGGATTTCAATGTGGATCCGGCGCCGGTATGGCGCGCCTGTGAAACGGAGGATCGTTTGGGCTATGTGGAAAATCAGTATGTAATGGGATATTTAGCGCTATGGGATACGCTGCTTGCACGGTTCCCAGGACTTTGGATTGATTCGTGTGCCTCCGGCGGCGGCCGTAACGATCTGGAGACCATGCGGCGCGCGGTACCGCTGCACATCAGCGATTATTGGGACGGCAACCCCGGCGGCTATGACGAGCGTCAGGCCACGCTGCTTTCTGTGCGGCAATGGCTTCCTTATATTAAAATGTGGAGAACCGACAATGATATGAACAGTCTGGTATACACGTCCAGGTCCTGCTATGCCTCCTGGTTTATGGTAAGCATCAATGTAATGAGCCAGGAAACACCTTGGGATACGGTGAAAATGCTGAAGAAAGAGTGGGAGGAGGTTTCGCAATATTTTTATAAAGATTATTATCCCTTGACACCGTGGGACAATTCAGACAGCGCATGGCGCGGCTGGGAGTATTTTGACGCCGAGCAAAATAAAGGGATTGCCCAGCTGTTCCGGCCTTCGGCCAGCAAGGCGGAAACGCAGACCATCAGATTTTACGGGCTGCGGGCAGACGGACAATATCGGATATCAGACACAGACGGATTGTTCTCCGCCGACCTGTCCGGAAAGGCTTTAATGGAGGAGGGCCTCAGCATAACGCTGCCGAATCCGTCCTATGCAATGGTGATACGCATTCAGGGACTGTAAGAGGACCATATAAAAAGAAAAAGGGCGCAGAGACGGCCGGAGGGCTATGCGCCGTTCATAAGGCAAGGAGGATGCGG
The DNA here is from genome assembly GCA_900555605.1 of uncultured Clostridium sp. Lineage (GTDB taxonomy): Bacteria > Bacillota > Clostridia > UBA1212 > UBA1255 > UMGS1851. The sequence goes on from USLW01000116.1 coordinate 6,059, forward strand.
AATGAAGTTTAAAAAGTTTGTTTTATTGACACTTGTATTTTGTATAAGTACAGCGGCCTTTTCTCTGTATCGTACGCAGACCCGGGCGGCTGGAAGCGACTCGTTCTATTTGGGGGATCTGGAACCGGAGAAAGAGCCGGAATTTTATTACGTTGATACCACGTGGCAGAGCACGGATATTCAGGTAGCCGGAATCCCGTATGGACGAGGGATCTGTATGCATCCGGATGAGGGCGGGCCGGCGGAACTGGTCTACGATATTGAAGGGCTCGGCTATGTATTATTCTATGCAATCGGAGGAAAGGATGCCTCTGCCGGCGCACAGGTGGGCGGAGACCATGCCATTAAAGGGACAAATGTACAGATGCAGGTTTATGTGGACGACGTACTGAAAGCAGACAGCGGAGATCTGCCCTATCCTGCCTACTATGAATTCAAAGTAGACATTACCACCCAAACGGGTAATCGGTATTTTTGGTGGGGGAAGATGGATTCGAACCATCG
>USLW01000117.1 GCA_900555605.1 uncultured Clostridium sp.
GATCGTTTCACTGTCCAGCGTTGTTACAAGCAGCGTGTTTGGGCTGGATGGGTCGATGGTGGACATGGAAAACCCCACAACACTGCTGGAATCCTATAACGACCTTGCCGCAGATATTTCCGCAGTTGTGGAGGAAGGGTATGACGCAGCCCTCGCAAAAGTCGAGCAGATCATTGAGGACGGCGGATACGACTACGATCTGTCTATGGATGCACTTATCAATTACGCACAGGGTTCCGCCGGGTACGATGTAAGCTATATCCTCGCGGCCTACTCCGCATCGCTTCAACAACGCAATACCGGCAAGGAGGATATGCTGGCAAAGCTTCGCAGCGTTGCCGACAGTATGTTTCCGGTATCTTTCGTAGAGAAGGAATCGGAGCAAATCGTCCCCTTTACCTACGCTACATACAGACCCGTTACCGTGACGGTCGTCACATCGAAGACGCAGACGGGAACCATCAATGGCGTTCCGCAGTACCGTTATACCACATCCCGTCGCACCTACTATGAGCCGGACGAAACGATAACAACATCGGAGCCGGTAAATGTGGCAGCCTATGCCGCTGTTGTTCCTCAAAGCGGACAGCTATTGAAAACGCTGCGGATGTTTATCGTGGATATCGGCGGATATACTACCGATGTGCTTCTCCTTCGCAACGGAAAGCCGGATCTGCAATTCTGCCGCAGTTTAGAGAGCGGAGTCATCACCATGAACAATGATATCATTGGCAAAATCAGCGCGCAGCACGACATGCGCATTGAAGACGAGCATATCTGTGCAGTGCTGCAGGGGCAGGAAACGATACTGCCAGATGAGGTAAAAAAGGCGATTCGTGATGCGGCTCAGCTGCACGCAAAAGATATTTTGGGCAAGCTGCGTGAGCTTCAGGTGGATTTGCGTACCAATCCCGCCATCTTTATTGGAGGCGGAAGCGTCCTGTTCAGACCGTTGATTGAGCATACCCCGCTTGTGGCGAAGGCTACCTTCATCGAGGATCCAAAGGCAAACGCGATCGGTTATGAGATGCTTGCGCGAGGACAGATGGCCATGCGCGCGGTACAATAATGGGGGTTCCGTTGTGAAGCGGGATGGGAAATACCGTTTTTCGCTGCAGTTCGGTTCAGAAACGCAAGAACAGGTGCAGGCAGGAGAGCTTTTAGAGCGTCTTGGAAACCGAAAAAGCGCAGTTGTCATAGCCGCACTGAATGCATATATTGCTGCACATCCCGAGCTTGCTGAACCTGCGCCGGTAAGTGTTAAAATTGACGGCGGGATAAGGCGTGAGGCGCTTGAGCAAATGATTCGATCCATTATTGACGAGCGAATCGCAAACGGTCAGTTGCTTGCCGGAGGCGTTGAAACACCATCTATACAAATGCAGGAAGATTTGAACGTGGACATTGCGGCAATGATCAGTAATCTGGAGTTGTTTGATGGTTGACTTTTAAGAACTTACAAAACTGTGAATCTACTTTTCTGTTGTTTTGATGAATACAAAACCACTTCAAAGCGCAAATACGCATTATTAAGGTGGATAATGGATTTATAGTAACTTCAACAGCACGCCTCTTTTTTGTAAAATAATAATATAGAAGGAGACGATGCTGGTGGACAAAGTAGCTCTTGGAAGACGCATAAAAGCGATGCGTCAGAACCTCGAAATGACGCAGGAGGAGTTCGCTGAGCGGCTGAATTGCACGAACAGCCACCTCGGCAAAATAGAAAATGGCAAAGGCGGAATCAGCATTGAACTGCTGGTTTCAGTGGCAAACATGCTGCACACCACAGTGGATCAGCTTTTGTTGGATTCCTATGACTATAAGGAACAGGTCATCATGCGCGACCTTTATGAGCGTATTGATAAATTCCCTGTGAAAACAAAGATACTCACCTGCGATCTGCTGATGCAGTTGGTTGACATCATCGAAAAAGCTCATGACGAGCATTGAGTTGTGAATCCTTTCCCTGGAGGCAGCGATTTCTGCTTAGCAGGCACTAGGTCAACACAAATGAATATTCTGCACCGTACAGTCTATATCTGCACGGTCAACGAGAGCGAAAGGCTGTCCGGTTCTTACTGGGCAGCTTTGCGTTTTATCTGGGGAAGTATCATCCAAGGAGGTGAGCACGATGGTGAACGATGATAGAAAGGAAGGAATCTGCAGACTGAATGTAGACGGTAATGGCTGCGATTATTTGCGCATTCTGAGCGATTTGGAAACCAAACTGCGCAACAATACGAACCCAAAGGAAAAAATCGAACTGGCACTGCAGGGAGCGCTTATGTTCTACGGCGCTGACAGAGCGTATGTCATTGAAGTGGACGATGAGTTGGGTATCGGAGTCAATACATATGAGTGCTGTGCCCCTGGAATAGCACCCGAAATTGACAATCTCCAATTTATGCCGTTCGAAATGTTTCCGCGCTGGCTTTGCTCACTAAAGAGCGATACACCAATCATTATTACGGATTTGGAGCAGATTAAAATTGAATTCCTGGAAGAATACAGATACTTGGAGAAACGGAGTGTGAATTCGCTTCTAGCGGTTCCGTTTCAAAAAAGACTCAATGCCGGTTTTCTCGGCGTGGATAATCCGAAACGCAATGTGGAAGATCCGGGTTTTTTACGACTTGTTATCCTTTGCATCGTTGTGGAGCTAAATGAAATACTGCTGCAGGAGTGGAGAGAACGGCGCTATGCGAGTATAAAACAACCAACAATCATTCAGGCAAATCTGTTTGGGAAACTGGAAATCATTTCTGCAACCGATGTTTTAAAAGATGATTCATTTACAAATGAGTCTGGATATGTGCTCCTGACATTTCTGCTCTTAAACCGCAAAAGAGAACATCCTCTGCGGCTGCTTACAGACGTCATATGGGAAAGTACAGACATGGGAAATCCGTACAATTCGATTAAGAATGTCGTATACCGCCTTCGCAAGACGCTTGCCTGCATAGGGCTCCGCGATTTGATTCAGGCGTCGCACGGGACATTTACGTTAAACCCTAATTACACGATTTTTACTGATGTTGAGCGCTTCGACGATGCATGCAAACGGATCGATAATTCTTCCGACCCGGCGATTTTACAGGCGCTGTATGAGAGTATTATTGGACTTTACCGCGGCAGTCTCCTTCCGCGGTACGACTTTTACCACTGGCTAATGCCCAAAACGTTGTATTACCAAAACAAGTTTCTGCACTACATGAAACGGTATCTCTCTATGCTTTATAGAGAAAAGAACTACCTTCGCGTACAGGAACTATCCATGGATTTGCTGTCCATCGATATGTATGAGTCGGAAGTCCATTACCATCTCATAAAAGCAATGCTTATGTCCGGCAGCAAGACCCTGTCACAGATTTATTTCAGGCAGGCAGAGCCGTATCTCACAGATGAGCATATGCAGGAAGTGAAAACGCTTTTTACATCATGCAGAACATGAACTGCGGCTTTTATCCGTTTTTGTGACCGTAGTTGAGATTATTTTGAGACTTTTCTGCCTGCAAACAAGCAGGTCCTTTCACCGCAGAAATATGACTTCAGAGGTGGAGCTGTTGAGCCCCGCCAAGCACCCATCCGTTTTGTACAGTTTATAAAAACTGTCAACGGGTGGGTGTTTTTATGGGCAGACAACCCTCGCTTATACAGGGAGGAGGTGGTTTTGATGCGTTGATGCGCTGCTATTCCGCTCAAATTCCTGATTTAACCCCATATTTTACAGAACATAGCATGCCATCGTGGCGTGTTTTGATCTCTTTTGCCGGGGTGGCATGCGCCAAAGGAGGCGTAAAAAATGTCACCCATGGACGGAAGGGATGAACTGCGTGGCCGGTTCACAAGATGGATCGTCATAACTGCAGAACATGCACAGAAGAACTATCTGCGTGCTGAAAAAAAGCAATTACAAACCGTACCCCTTGAAGAAGCTGATGTTGCAATTGTGGATACGGCGCTATTATCTGCTGGTGTTACGCCGGATAGCTTTGATTTCGAGGAACAGCGTTTGGCTGAGGCGTTCCGGGAACTTCCGCTGATGCGCAGACGTATACTGGAAATGCTTTTTGTCGAAGATCTTACACCATCTGAAATTGCAGCAAAGCTCCACTGCTCTGTACAGCATGTATACAACCAGCGCTCCCTTGCAATAAAGCGTTTAAGAGAGCGCCTTATAAAGGAGCGAAAAAATGACCGATAATGAATTTAGACTACTTCTGGAAGCTGCTGTATGCGGAGACCGGGAAGCGTTGGATTCCCTGCTTGCTCTATATATGCCTCTGATTAACCGGCTGAGCAGTTATGCCGGTAATCTCGACGAGGATTGTAGGCAATACATTATGCTGCATATTCTTCTGCATATTTCGGAGTTCAGAATTTAGACAAAGGCTCCGGTGATTTGCCGGAGCCTTAAATTTTTTTCTCAGAGCATTAGATTTTGCGTTTTTCGAGTGTTTTTACTATATGAAGGCAATCCCGTTTTCAATGAACCTTGAAAATCGCATAGCGGCGCCCTCTCGTTCCTCTGGCGGCAAGCGGCTATCCATTTGGTTTGGCAGGCCAAAGCCAAGAGCACATAAATACGGACGGCAACCGTATGCGCGATGATCCGCCAGGGGCAATAATGATACTTCCGTAATTCGCGGCCCGGCCATAATGAAGGCGGGGGGATGAGACTTCCATGGACCCGTTCGCCACGGGCGGAGGTGTGCCGCAAAAAGAATGCTGTAATTAACTCTGGTTGCAAGTGTAATATAGTGAGCTTGTGAGTTGATGGAATGTTAACTTGGCTGGGAGTCATGTATTTGAAACCAGCAGAACGGCGCATTTATTACCAGAGAATCGGAGGGTTGAATATATCATGAAAGGATAAATGCGCATATGGAAAAACTGATTACACGAAAAGAAGCTGCCAAGATTTTGGGGATTAGTATTGCCACGCTGGATGCAGCCAGACAAAACGGCTTGATTTCCTACGTCCAGTATGTTCCAAATGGGTGCGTGTATTTTACAGATGCAGCGCTTCAGGAATATGTTGCCAAATGCACAAAGAGGGCAAAACCTGCCGATAACAACTTGACATACCGCAAGCAGCACCGTCCCAAAAAGAAATAACTTGCTCATCCTCACAAATTCGGCAGCTGATACCAACGTTTAGGGAGGTGAAAGAATGGCAAGAAAGAAAAAAGAGATACCCAAGTATGGCACTGTGGTGCTAAAGGGGGTCGAATACTACAGAACACGAATTGAAGATGCCGATGGCAGGCGAGTCGCCCTTTACGCAAGGACTCCGGAAGAACTTCTTGAAAAAGTGGAAGAAGCACAGCGCCAAATTGAGAATGCGGTTTTCCGTAGAACAACACCGACTGTGGCCGAGTATTGTGAGCGTTGGCTCACCATGCAATCTGCAAGAATACGGCCAACAACCCTCATAGACTATACTTCAAAGGTCAAAAACTATATCATTGAACCGCTGGGCCATAAATATATGGCAGAAGTCTCTTCAGATGATATCAAGCTTGCGATGGTGAATGTCTCCTCAAAATCATGCTCAGTATATCGCTCGGTTCAGATGCTGTATAAGTGCATTTTTTATTCTGCAGTCGAAAGCAAAATCATCGATTCCTGCCCCTGTGAAACTCTTTCTTCCAAAGGAGGAAAGCCGCAGAATGAACGAGAGGCACTTACAGACGAACAGGTTGACAAACTTCTCGTTGCCATCAAGGGGCTTCCTCCGTATGTGTTTGTAATGATTGGTCTGTATGCTGGCTTGCGACGGGAAGAAATCTTGGCGTTAAAATGGGACTGTGTGTTTCTTGATGCCGAAGCACCATACCTTTCCGTGCAAAGAGCATGGCATTCGGAACATAATCGGCCCGTTATCTCGTCCGATCTGAAAACAAAATCTGCAAGGCGGGACATTCCGCTACCTTCAGTTCTAACGGAGTGCCTACAGGAAGCAAAAGAGGTTGCAACTTCAGAATATGTTGTTGCCAATCGTGATGGAGGTCCGCTGTCATATACGCAGTTCAAGCGAGTATGGCAGTATATCGTCACAAGATCAACAAAGGAGCGTACCTATGTCCGGTATATCAATGGGCAGAAAATTCAGCGCACGGTAACGCCGAAGTTGGGAGAAAAAGCAGCGCATAATGGAAATGTGGTGTACACCCTTGATTTTCAGGTAACTCCGCATCAGTTGCGCCACACATATATCACGAATTTGATTTACTCCGGCGCAGATCCGAAAACGGTTCAGTACCTGGCGGGGCATAAGCACAGCAAAATTACGATGGACATTTATGCTAAGGTGAAGTATAATAAGCCTAAAGAATTGTCCTCGGTTGTGAACAAAGCATTTGCGCCCAAAAAAGGTGCTACACCGAATAAGACGCGGAATGGGTGAACTCATGGGTTAACCGAGGCGTGAAAACCTAAAAAAGCCAGTAAAATCAACGGTTTTCACCCGTAAGGCAGAAAGCAGTACGGTCTGAAGGCCGCCCGTCGCGCGCCTCAGTTCTCCAAGAGATAATTACCCTGTTTCCCAAAAG
>USLW01000118.1 GCA_900555605.1 uncultured Clostridium sp.
GCCGGCATTGCGCCGCCCGTTCGTCTGACAACAGATCCGGTAAAATCAAGGGCCGCGGCCCGGATATCCGTACGCGCCCTTCTGCAAGTACAATGATTTCATCCGCAATAGACAGGATGCGCTCCTGATGAGAAATCACAAGAAGTGTGCCTGTGCGCTGCCGCCGCAGCTCCTCAAGGGTCTCCACCAGACAGGAAAAGCTCCACAGATCAATACCTGCCTCGGGTTCGTCAAAGATAAATAATTTTGCATCACGGGCCAGAACCGTGGCCAGCTCAATCCGTTTGCTTTCACCGCCGGATAAAGTCCCGCTCATTTCTCGGTCTACATATTCATTGGCGCACAAGCCGACCTTGCCCAGCAAGCCGCAGATTTCCTTTTCTTTCAGCGGACGGCCTGCGGCCAGCTCCAGCAGCTCTCGTACGGTCAGTCCTTTAAACCGTACAGGCTGCTGAAAGCCATAGGCAATCCCCATCCTGGCACGTTCCGTAACGTTCAGCCTCGTGATGTCTTTTTTATGAAATAAAATACGGCCTGAAGAGGGCTGCACAAGCCCTGCGATCAGCTTGGCGAGCGTTGTTTTTCCGCCTCCGTTCGGGCCGGTCACAACAGTCAGCATACCCTTTTGGATTGTCAAATTGATTCCCTTAATAATTTCAGCCCCATCGGGTAAATCATACGCTACATTCTCCAATCTCAGCATAACGTGTCTGCCTCCTTTCTCTCCTCCGGATTTTCGGCGCCGGACTCCGGGCCGGCGCCCTTTTTCCATTTTTCCGTTCGCAAGGCTCGCATTGCATTCAGAATCGCAATCACGGATACGCCGACATCCGCGAATACAGCCTCCCACATCGTCGCAATTCCCAAGGCACCCAGCAGCAGAACCAAGGCTTTGACAGCCAGTGCGAATATGATATTCTGCCGCACAATCCGCCGCGTTTTTTTGGATATTCTCACGGCGGCCGCAATTTTGGAGGGCTGATCATCCATCAGCACGATGTCCGCTGCTTCAATCGCCGCATCTGACCCCATGGCTCCCATGGCGATTCCGATATCCGCACGGGATAATACCGGCGCATCATTGATTCCGTCTCCCACAAAAACCAGTCTGCCTTTTGCAGATTTTTCATGCATCAGCTGCTCTACCCGTGCAACCTTATCCGCAGGCAGCAGCTGCGTATATGCCGCGTCCAATCCAAGCTCCTTTGCTACAGCTTCTCCCACGGCATTTGCATCTCCGGTCAGCATAACGGTTTTACGTACGCCTTGCGCACGCAGGGCCTTGACAGCATCTGCGGCATCCGGCTTGACTTCGTCTGATATCACGATATGTCCCGTATAAACGCCGTCCACCTCCACGTGGACAGTCGTTCCGACCCGATGGCACGGATGCCATTTTACACCGCGTTCCTCCATAAACTTGGCGTTTCCCACACAGACGGCGCGGCCGTCGATTACTGCCTGTACGCCGCGTCCCGGGAGCTCCTCCACCGCACCGATCCGGCTCGTATCGATTTCCTTGCCATACGCCTCCTTCAGGGAACGGGAAATCGGATGATCCGAATAGTTCTCCGCCAGTGCGGCCAGCTCCAGGAGCATTGCCTCAGGCACTGTATCCGGATGAATCGCAGTTACATTAAATACGCCTTTTGTCAGCGTGCCCGTCTTATCAAATACCACAATCTCCGTATCCGCTAAAATCTCCAGATAATTTCCGCCCTTCACCAAAATTCCGCATTTGGAAGCCCCCCCGATTCCGCCGAAAAAGCTGAGCGGAACAGAAATGACTAAAGCACAGGGACAAGAGATTACCAGAAAGATCAGTGCGCGGTGCACCCAATCGCTCCATTCCCCCTGAAATAGCAGCGGCGGCAAGGCAGCCAGCAGCAGCGCACCGATAACCACCACCGGGGTATAATATCGTGCGAATTTTGTGATAAAATGCTCTGCCTTGGCTTTTTTGCTGCCGGAATTTTCTACTAAATTCAAAATTTTTGCCACCGTGGATTCACCGAAAGCCTTGGTAACCTGTACCCGCAGCAGACCGCTTTGGTTAATACAGCCGCTGATCACATCATCCCCCGGTTCGACCTCCCGCGGCAGAGATTCTCCGGTAAGGGCTTTGGTATCTACTGCTGAGCTGCCCTCAATCACCACACCGTCCAGGGGAATTTTTTCCCCGGCCTTTACTACGATCACATCACCGACGCAGATTTCCTCCGGCGCAGTCTGTATCAGCTTTCCGTCCCGTTCGATATTCGCATAATCAGGACGGATATCCATCAGCGCGGCAATCGACTTCCGCGACCGTCCTACCGCATACCCCTGGAACAGCTCTCCGATTTGATAAAACAGCATGACAGCAACCCCTTCCGGATACGCTCCGGTGCAGAACGCACCCACAGTTGCAATTGCCATCAAAAAGTTTTCGTCAAATATCTGGCCGTGCGCAATATTGCGCATAGCCCGCCATAATACGTCCCATCCGATTAAAATATACGGCACGAAATAGATCAGCAGCTGCCCAAGTTCATTCAGAGACAGAACATCTGCGGATATCAGTAATTTTGCGGCAAGGAGAAGGACGCCGCTCAGTATTATCCGTATCAGCATTTTTTTTTGTTTTCTTGACATATTGATCACCCGTTTCGCCGGCCGCGGCGCAGGAAGAAGCGTTTAAAGCTTAATTTCACAGTCCGGCTCGATTTTTCTGCATACCTTCACGACTTTCTTTAAGATTTCATCAAAGTGTTCGTCCTCTGCTGTCAAAGTGAGCTTCTGCAAAAGGAAGCTTACCTCCGCCGCCTCTACACCCTCTATCTTACGAATGGCATCCTCCATTTTCTGCGCACAGTTTGCACAATCTAAATCCGACAGCTGATAGCTTTTTTTCATTTTACCGTCTCCCTTCATCTGATTTCATATCATCTGCATAATTTCTGTTTATTCCGTTACATGCTCCATTCCCTGACCGATGATGCGCCGCACATGCTCATCTGCTAATGAATAGAATATGTTTTTTCCATCCCGGCGTGACTTTACAAGCTTATTTGTCTTCAGCACGCGAAGCTGATGGGATACTGCTGTCTGGGTCAGCCGCAGCAGCTGTGCAATATCGCACACGCACAGCTCCGCTTCAAACAGCGCGTATAAAATCTTAATCCGGGTCGTATCGCCGAAGATTTTAAAAAGCTCCGCCAGATCATACAGCGTTTCATCCTCCGGCATTTCGTCAATGACCTTTTTTACCACTTCTTCATGTACGCAAAGGTATTCGCAGCCGTCTCGTTCCATTTCTTCATTCATGCCCTCACATCCTCTCATTTGAACAACCGTTCACATGTTAATGCATACATATGAATCTGTCAAGAGGAAAAATCAAATTTTTTTAAAAAGAGCGGTCCCTGGCGCTATGATCCCATCATTTTAAATGATACGCTGACGTACACGTATCACAAGCCAGAATTTGCGAGACTCTGCGAAGCCCTCAGTCCGTATACCGACACGGTAATCATCAGCTTTGTGGATTCCTACAAAAAACTAAAAACCCCTCTGATCCGGGAAATAAGAGAAAATGAAATCGCAGAGCTCAGCACAATGATCGGCGAAACAGCCGGCGCATACGGCCTGCGCCCCGATGCCGTATGCGCCGGCCGTGAAACCGCAGGGAGGCAGCGCATACTTCTGCGCTGCCTCCCTGCATAGCATTTGATTGCCGAACCACGGCCGATCCGGTGGTTCTTATCAAAAAATTTTTAATTGCTGCACGCGACGAATCACCCGGTTACAACAATCCCTTCCGTAACAGCCGCGTTTTGTGCAACCTCAGCTTCTGTTAAAGCTCTGTCATAGAACCGAATGGATTGAATATTGCCATTCCAGGTTTTGCTGACCGGACTGGTTTGACTATTATGTCCGACGAACAAAAACAGGTCCTCATCAACATCCATGGAACCGGCAGGTACTGTAGTAGAAAGCAATACGCCGTCAGAATACATATGAACAGCCCCTGCTGCTAAATCAAAGGTAATGGTTACAGTGTGTCCGTTAACCAAATCAAATCCATTTGCTGCCTTAGGTCTGTCATTGCCGGCATTTTTAAATTCCAACTCTCCATTAGTGGTTCTGATAAACAATGAAAAATGATCATTTCCGCTATTGCCTGAACAATGATTATTGATCAAGGTCGCAAAATCAGCGCCTGTAATCTCTAAATCAGAAAGCTTCAGTTCAACCGTATAGCAGTCAGTATTGATAAGCTCTGTAATATATGCGGGAAAATAAACCACCTGTGACGATATCCACAAACCATGATCCGAAAAATGCAAGTCCTCATTTACATCAATAATTTCAATATCATTGCCTTGCCCGCTCATATCTGTCCAATAATCGGCCTCTGCATCAAAACCGTATTTTGTATTGTAATCAGCCTCATACAGCGCAACCAAACCGTCAGTCACATATTGAATCTCAGTTACCGGAACCGGCCTTTCCGTTGGCGTTGGTGTCGGTTCAGGCGTCGGGGCGGACTCTGCTGCCGTTGTGATTTCCGGCGCTTTTGTTGCTGCTTTTGTCGGTATGGATTCTCCGCCGTTGGAAGACGGTTCTCCGCCGCAGGCAGCCATCGTAAGCAAAAAGCAACAGACCAACAAAACAATCAATCGTCTTTTTCTCATAAAAAACCCTCCTGTTTTAAATATGATATTGTTCAGCAATTTTGTACGTTCTTATTTTGCGGGCATAATATCCAGCGGCTGTAATGCGCTGAAGTCTACCGGAAAAGTTAAAACCTGCGTTCCGCTTAAACCGGTTACAAAATGATACTGCACCTTCAGATCAGCCATCCACTCACGCACTTCAAAAGTTTGAAGATTTCCATTCCAATTGTCATACACCCAGTCAGGCGACGGCCACAAACAAAGAGTCGGCTTAATCGCTCTGTATATCAATCTTGACACACCGCCCTGACCGTGATGCGCCATCTGCACGATATCACTTTCAAGATGGTCCCGTCCGTGAACGCTAAGCAGTCTGTTTCCCTCGCTGACAGCAGCATCACCAAGGAAAAGAACTTTCTGACCTTCTATTGTGGCTCTGAAAATAAGCGATGTATCATTAATATTGGTTTCAGCTTCACTGTCCTGGACCGTAAGCAGGATCTCTATTTCTACGCCGTCTATGTTCATCGTATCTCCCTGCTTTACGCTTTTGCCCTGAACAGCCGCAAAGGAGCCCTCGCCAAAAAGCCGGTCGTAGGCATTCTTGATATCATCATAGAGATATGCAAATTTTCCGTTTTCTGTTCTTTCCATAAATTCTCTTGAAGGAAAATTAAAATAAACATTATTTATTTTTATCTCTTTTTCCGGATCCAATGCAAGCAATGCAAATTCAGTCACATGGTCGTCATGCAGATGCGAAAGGAACCATGCCTCAACCTCCGGAACCTTCCTGCCGCTGATCTCCTGAAGCTTTGCATACAAATATCCCTGATTCTGATCTCTGGTTGCCACGCCCCCGCCGTCAATTACAATCAGTTTGTCACTTTTGGTTTTAATCACATAGCACATCATTAAAGTGCTGCTATCAGGACTAATCTGATACAAAGCAGGAACAGACGCAGCCGTGTGCACCTTAGTAGGCGCAGCGGCGGCAGTCTCATGCTCTGCGGTCGTATGACTGCCGCCGCAGCCGTATAGACTCATCACACCTGCAAAAGAAACAGCACACAAAAGTAAAGCTATCATTCTTCTCATCTTATAATCTCCTAAAATAAAAAATATATAAAATATTTCTCTGGTTCTCATTTACTATAATAGATTTAATGATTTGATATTGTCAATACTATTTTTTTGCGTTTCCGCCATGATATCAATCTTCGCCCACGCGCCTAAACAGATTGGCAGGACCATGCTGCGTTAAAATGGGCCGCAGACTCGGCAAACCAATTCTCCATTTTAGAAAAAGCTTTCTGTTAAGCCTGATTTTTGTATGCTTCTATGTAATAGCTGAAAAACAACGATTTTTAGGGATTTTATAAGCCTTCTGAGAGACCTGTTCAGACTTTTCATTTGCTCCGGGCGAAACAAATAATTTTTATCAAAAGCCGTATGACAATTAGGGCATAAAACTAATAAATTTTCAGACGTATTGGGTGCTGTTTGGCAATCAGGAAGCATGTGCGCCTTTTCAATTATGGTCAAAAAAAGGCATATAGAACCAACGGCGATCAGAATCTTACCGCAGACTCTTCCCCACGATGAAGCCCTTGAATTAAGAAAATCCGCATAAATACAGGTTTTTTCGGGGGATACCCCTATAAACCTTAAGCCAATAAGCCGCGTTTAAGCCAAATAACACCCTTTGCGCCGAGACTGACACCGATGCCGAAATTGCGCAGACAGCTTATGATTGGATTTTCAGCAACATTACTTATGATTACGGCTACGATGAGCCGTTCCAATATTTCAACATAAACAAAATTTGAGCCGCGGACATTTTCTTGGACTATTCAAGCTGCTAATCCAAGGCTCTGCCTGTACTCC
>USLW01000119.1 GCA_900555605.1 uncultured Clostridium sp.
TTCATATTGCCTGTTCCGGAGGCTTCTTTAGAAGCGGTTGAAATTTGTTCGCTGACATCTCCCGCCGGAATCATGATCTGGGCCAGACTGACGCCGTAATTCGGTAAAAAAACCACCTTCAGCTTATCGGCGATTCGCGGATCCCGATTAATCCGGTCTGCCACGGTGCAGATCAGTTTAATCGTGTTCTTTGCCAGCGCATATCCGGGAAATGCTTTTGCCCCGAAAATAAAAGTACGCGGTACCATATCGAGTGCGGGATCTTCGGTTAAACGGTGATACAGCTCTATAATGTGGAACACATTCAGCAGCTGCCGTTTATACATATGAAGCCGTTTTACCTGGATATCAAAAATAGAGTCCGGATTTACTGTAATTGCACAGCGCGTTTTAATAAGATCCGCTAAATTTTGTTTGTTCTCCCGTTTTATCCGGGCCAGCCGCTCCAGAAAGGCAGGATCCTCCGTATACGGCTTAAGCGCAGCAATCTTTAGCGGTTCTCTGTGCCAGGCCGTACCGATGGTTTCATTCAGCAGAGACGCCAGTCCGGGGTTCGCCTGCATCAGCCAGCGCCGATGGGTAATGCCATTCGTCTTATTATTGAATTTGTCCGGATAAAATTCGTTGAAATCCTTCAGTTCCTGATTTTTCAGAATATTCGTATGCAGCTGCGCCACACCGTTGACAGAATGACTGCCCACAATGGCCAGATAAGCCATTTTCACAAGGCCATCCTGTATGATGGACATTGCGCTCAGCTTATTCCAGTCCCCACGGAAGCATTGTGATAGTTCACCGCAGAACCTCCGGTTGATTTCTTCTATAATCATATAAATTCGCGGCAGCAGTCTGCGGAACATGGGAACCTGCCATTTCTCCAGTGCCTCGGCTAATATCGTATGGTTGGTGTATGCCATGGTACGCGTGGTAATCCGCCAGGCCTCATCCCAGCCCATTCCCTCTTCATCGATCAGAATGCGAATCAGCTCCGGAATTGCCAGCGCAGGATGGGTATCGTTGATATGGATCGCCGTATAATGGTCGAAATCATGCAGGGACAGCCCCATCCTTTTATGCTTATGCACAATGCTCTGTATACCGGCACTTGTAAAAAAGTACTCCTGCTTGAGCCGCAGCAATTTGCCGCGTTCAGTGGAATCATCCGGATACAGGACATTTGTGATAGCACTGACCGCGTATTGTCCCGCAATCGCTTTCTCGTAATCTCCACGGCTGAACATGGTAAAATCAAATCCGGTTCCATCTGTCTCTGCGCTCCACAACCGCAGCGTATTGACCGTACCGTTACAGTATCCCGGTACAGGCATATCGTAGGGAACCGCCAGAATGGGTTCATAATCCCGCAGATCTACATACAGCCGCTGGTTCTCCCAGCGCATTTGACATTGGCCGCCGAATTTTACGATGCAGGCTTCGTCGTCTCTGCGCGTTTCCCATACATTTGCGATTTTCAGCCAGTCGTCCGGCGTCTCGATCTGATAGCCATTTGTAATCTCCTGTTTAAAAAGACCGTACTGATACCGGATCCCCACCCCGTGTCCCGGAATTTTCAGAGAAGCCATGGAATCAATAAAGCAGGCCGCCAGACGGCCCAGCCCGCCGTTGCCCAATCCCGCATCCGGTTCTACTTCCTCAAGCGCTCTCAGGGGGATTCCGAAATCTTGAAGTCCGGCCGCCACGACCTCCCGGATTCCGAGATTGATCAGCGCCGCATCCATCAGCCTGCCGATCAAAAATTCCATAGAAAAATAATACACCTGCTTTACGCGATCCTTCTCATACCGTACCTCCGTCGCATGCCAGTCACCGGCCATATAATCCCGGATCAATGCGCCCAGCGCCAAATATTGAACTGTCTCCGAAGCGTCCTCGACACTCTCTTGATACATGGAAATTAATTTATTTTGATAATCGCGTTTAAATGCCTCTTTATTCAGATCCAATGATCGTCCCTCCAGAATTCAATCTGAGCCGCAATGCTTCATTCTGTAATGCTGTCATACAGGCTGGCATATTTTGCGCTCTGTTTTTCCCAATCAAACCGCGTATGCATGGCGTTTTGCACAAGCCGCTTCCACACCTCCGGATGATCGTACTGCACAAGGGCATATTTTAAAATATTCAGCATCTCGTGCGCATTGAAATTAGCAAAGGAAAATCCGTTGCCCTCTCCCGTATATTCGTTATACGGCGTAACGGTATCCTTCAGGCCCCCGGTTTCCCGTACCAACGGCAGCGTACCGTATCGCATAGCAATCATCTGGCTCAGGCCGCACGGTTCAAACAGCGAGGGCATTAAAAAAAGATCCGAACCTGCATAAATTTTTGACGCAAGGGTATGATCAAAACGGATACAGGCCGCAATCTTGCCGGGATACGCGGAGGCATAATATGCAAAAAAGTCCTGATAATCCGCATCTCCGGTGCCCAGCAGCACAAACTGCAGGTCGAGCTTTAAAATATCCTCCATGACACAGGTTACCAGATCAAGCCCCTTTTGTCGCACCAAGCGGGTAATCATCCCGACCACCGGAATATCCGGATTGGCAGGAAGGCCCACGGACTGCTGAAGATCTACCTTATTAACGACTTTTCGATTCAAAGAGCGGACCGTAAAATTCTGTGCAATATTGGGATCCGTCCGAGGATCGTTTTTTTCATAATCGATGCCGTTTGTAATCCCCACGAGCTTATATGACATTTTACGCAGAAGGCCGTCAAGCTCCTCGCCGTAATACGGCTGCTGAATCTCTTTTGCATAGGTCTGGCTCACCGTGGTGATCCGGTCGGCATACACGATCCCCGCCTTCATAAAGGAGATCCCATCCTTGAATTTTATTTTATCCTCTGTAAAATATCCCATGTTCAATCCGAGGAGCTCTTCCAGCACTGCCGGAGAAAAAACGCCCTGATATTTGAGATTATGAATCGTAAAAACCGATCCGGTACCGCAAAACTCCGGTCTTTCAGAATAAAAATCCTTTAAATACAGCGGAATCATTCCGGTATGCCAGTCGTTGCAGTGTAAAACATCCGGCTTAAAGTCATCCATATGGGCGACGGATTCCATCACAGCTCTGCAAAAATAGGCGAACCGTTCTCCGTCGTCGAAGTACCCGTAACAGCCGGGGCGCTTAAAATAGTATTCGTTATCCACAAAGTAGATGGGAATATCCTCATAATTTAAATATTCCAAGCCGCAGTACTGATTTCTCCAGCCAACGGCTACGCCGAACGAAGCCAGCAGGCACGTCTTGGACGTGTAGTTCGGAGAAATATCTCCATATTTCGGCATAATAATTCGTACATCGATGCCCTGGGCCCGCAGCGCTTTCGGCAGTGCAAAAGATACATCTGCCAAACCTCCTGTTTTCATGAACGGCTGCACTTCCGTAGAAATAAATAAAACCTTCATACACCCCTCCTATTCTGCCGCCGAAACGGCGGCGCTGTTAATTGAATCGGTTTTTCTTTTCGATGACCAGCGGGAAGGAGTCGTTTCCTTTCAGTTCCGTTCCCGAGGTGATCTCTACATTCTTGTCAATGATCACATGTGACAGCCTGGCGCCGCTCCGGACATCAACATTCTGCAGAATAATGCTATTTTCAATGACCACGTCCTCATCAATATTCACATACCTGCCCAACAGGCTGTTTGTTACAGTTCCTTTGATTCTGCAGCCGTCTGCGATCAGAGAATGATACACCCGGCATCCCTTTACGTAAAGCGTAGGCGGTTCGTCCTTGATCTTTGTAAAGATGGGACGCTCTGAACGAAAAAGCTCGTTGCTTACAGTGATATCCAGCATACGCATATTACTTTTATAATATGCCGTGATCGTATTGATGCAGGATACAAAGCCTTTGAAGCAGTACGCATTTACCGTAATATTGGGCAGATCACGGAAAATAAAATTGTAAAAGCTTCCCTGATTGACCGTACGGGCGCTGCGGTAGATGAGCTGCATGAGTTTTGCTTTTTTCATAATAAAAATCTCCATACAGATATTTGCCGCGTTTGCAAACCCCACATTCTTGCCGACTCCGGTTACCCGGCTGGTTTCTTCATCTACATCCAGCGTGAAGCAGTTCTGAAATTCTGTTCCTGCATCATTTGTTTTTGTATAAACAAAAGTCATATCACAGCCGGATCGTTCGTGTGACTCCACCACCTCTGACAGATCCAGATTGCAGATCATGTACGAAGAGGTCAGGATCACATTTTCACTTGTGCTGCGGTAAAAGTATTCCATATTATTCTTCAGCAGCTTAGAGTCATAATTTACAAAATCGTTCAAGCCGTGGCTGAACAGAAAAATGCCGTCGATCTTTCGGTTTAGGTCCCATGGCTTTCCGGTTCCGATATGATCCACCAGAGAACGGGAGTTGGACTGCGAAAAAACGCCTACATTTTTAATGCCGCTGTTTACAATATTAGACAGCATAAAATCAATAACGCGATATCGGCTTCCGATGGGAACGGAAGCAATGGGCCGGTTCGTGGTAAGGCTGCGTATATCATTTTCATTTTCCGACAAATTGATAATTGCCATATAATCTTTGATCATATTTTCACTCCTTGCATCCTATGCACTGCCGGCAATTTACGCCAGCACACCCTGCGAAAGCAATATTTTACCGCTTTCAATCACGGCAATATCCGTCCCGTTTCCGATCACATTATATTCCCGTACACATACCCGTTCCAACAGAATACTTTTATTGATCAGCACATTTTCACCAATCACGCAGTCTTCCATCACAATAGAATTGACTATGCGCGTATTGGGGCCGACGGTGACGCCGGGAAAGATGATGGAATTGACCACCTCCCCCATAATAATACTGCCTTCGGAAATAATACTGTTTTCTATACGCGCTTCCGGACCGATATACTGCGCAGGACGGGAGGCCGTCTCCGTGTACAGCTTCCACTGACTGTCGAAAAGCTTCACCTCGTTATCTTCGCTGAGCAGATCCATGTTGGCCTCCCAAAAGCTTTCGACGGTTCCGACATCCTTCCAGTACCCCTCATAACGATAAGCCACCAGTTTTTCACCGCTCGCCAGCATGTTCGGAATCATATTTTTTCCGAAATCATTGTTCGAGGCGGGATCTGTAGCATCATCCATCAGATACCGCTTCAATTTATCATATGTAAAAATATAAATTCCCATTGACGCCAGGCAGCTCCGGGGATGCTGCGGTTTTTCTTCGAATTCTGTAATCACATCGTTAGAATCCGTATTCATAATGCCGAACCGGCAGGCTTCCTCCGGACGAACCTGTATGACCGCAATGGTAGCATCCGCCCGGCTGCGGATATGATGCTGGAGCATGAGGCGATAATCCATTTTATAGATGTGGTCGCCGGAGAGAATAAGAACATATTCGGGCGAATAGCGGTCGATGAAGTTGATGTTCTGATATATGGCGTTCGCGGTGTTCTTGTACCACTCGGTGCCCTCTATCTGCTGATAGGGGGAGAGAATATGCACGCCGCCGTTCTCTCTGTCGAGATCCCACGGCTGACCGTTGCCGATATAGTCGTTGAGCTCGAGCGGCTGATACTGCGTGAGCACGCCGACGGTGTCAATGCCGGAGTTGACGCAGTTGGAAAGGGAAAAATCGATCATGCGGTATTTCCCGCCGAACGAAACGGCAGGCTTGGCGATCTTCTCCGTCAGAACACCCAGACGGCTGCCCTGACCGCCCGCCAGGAGCATGGCTACGCATTCTTTTTTTCGCATGGACAAGTACCTCCCTAAGTATATCGTAATGGACTTAACAAACGGGGGAATAAAAGGGGCTTCTCCGAGAGGGAGGAGCAGAGCCCCTCCCCTACGGAATCACTCCCCCACCCATCGCTTGCTTCCGCTGGGCGGGTGTGGTATACTATACCACATCGATGGGCACGATTCCCATTGACGGACACTACCCCCATCAACAAACAAAGGAGAACGCCATGGACAAAAATGAAAAAACCGTGGAAACCACGGTGTTCGACTATCTGCGCTGGCGGGGCGACCTGACCTTCGCCCAGGACAGCTTTAACGAGGTGGACAATCTGGTGCTGTGCATCATCGCCTACCTGAACTTCCGCCGCTTTCCGGAGCTGAAAAGCCGCGAGGCGGACAAGGCCGTGCCGCTGGGCGACGTGGTCGCCCGCATGACGGCGGAGGACGAGCAGCAAGGGCTGTCCCCCAACGACTACATCCCCCTGATGCGTCTGGCGGCGGAGTCCCAGCGGTTCGGCGGCGTGCGGATGCTGGGCTATGAGGCGGTGCGGGACGAGGAAAAGGAGATGCAGCTGGACGCGGTGTCCTTCCTGATTCCGGACGGCACGCTGTTCTGCGCCTTCATGGGCACCGACCGGTCGCTGGTGGGCTGGAAGGAGAACCTGAACCTCAGCTTCATGGACGCGGTGCCCGCCCAGACCGGCGCGGTGGCCTACGTGGAGGACATGGCGCGGCA
>USLW01000120.1 GCA_900555605.1 uncultured Clostridium sp.
GCCTCATGACCGGCGGCAATAGCGTCGATAACAAAGCGCGGACCTGTGTAAACATCGCCGCCGACGAAGATATCGGGATCCTCGGTCTGATAGGTGAACTTGTCTGCGACTGGATAGTTGCCGTGCCAGAAAGTGACCTTAGTGCCCTCAAGCAGGTTGCCCCACTCGATAGCCTGACCGATAGCGAAGACAATCTTGTCTGCCTTGACCTCGATAGTCTCGTTCTCGTCATATACGGGCGAGAAACGCTTGGTCTCAGGGTCGATTGTGCGCACGCACTTCTTGAGCACGATGCCGGTGACCTTGCCGCCCTCGCCGAGGATGGCCTTGGGCGCCCAGGAATTGTTGATAACAACGCCGTCGGCGAGGCCTGCGTTCTTCTCATCGGGAACGGTGGGCATCTCTTCGTCCTTCTCAAGGCAGTACATGTTGACGCTGCCCTTGGTCAGACGGCGTGCTGCACGGGCAACGTCGATAGCCGCGTTGCCGCCGCCGATGACGACGACGTCGCCGCTTAGCTTCTTGGTCTTGCCGCTGTTTACAGAGCGCAGGAAATCGAGGCCGCCCAAAACACCCTTCAGCTCTTCGCCGGGTATGTTCAGCGTTGCCGCCTTCTGCAGGCCGACTGCAACGTAGAATGCCTTGAAGCCTTCATCGCGCAGCTGCTGGATGGTTACGTCCTTGCCGACCTCAACGCCGGTCTTGAACTTTACGCCCAGATCCTTGAGAACCTTGATCTCGGCATTGATAACGTCCTTTTCGAGGCGGAAGGATGGGATGCCCATGGTGAGCATGCCGCCGAGCGCCTTTTCCTTTTCGTAAACGGTCACGGGGTAGCCCTTGACTGCGAGATAGTATGCGCAGCTCAGGCCGGCAGGGCCTGCGCCGATGACGGCGATCTTCTCTTCATAGGGCTTGCCGATCTGGTTGACCATCTTGGGAACGAAGCGGTGCTTGGACTCAAGATCCTTCTCGGCGATGAATTTTTTGATATCGTCGATTGCGATGGGCGAGTCGATGTCGCCGCGCGTGCATGCGTCCTCGCATGCCTTGTTGCAGATGCGGCCGCAGACGGCGGGGAAGGGGTTCTCTTTTTTGATCAGCGCCAGCGCGTGGGCCAGAATTGCCACCTGCAGGCTGTGCTCCTGAATATTCTCCGTTTCGGTATTGCGCATCAAGCCCCAACGGCTGATATATTTCATTCTGTTTAAAAAAGCAAAAAAATGAGATTGCTCCATCTTTCGCACCATCCTCTGCATCTGCGGCGATTCCGCTTCTATCTGTTCTCTGCCGCTAAATCCAATAAATATCTTCATATCTGTGCAGCGCATAGCCGTCTGTCATGCCCGCAATATAATCCGTCACAATCTGCTCCGGCAGTTCCTGTTCGTGATAGCCTTTCTCCGCCACGAATTCGCCAAGACGCCGCAGAACCTTGTCCTGATGCGCGGCGCTCCGGCCGCCGGCGCCCTTCGGAAGACAGACATGCACGGTTCCGTCAGCTTCATCAAACTTGATATCATTCATGATATTGCAGGCCGCTTCATACAGGATCTCAAACAGCCCCTCCACCACATTATTGGCATTGATTTCATAGCGCCGGATCATATCCGCCTGATAAATCCGCCGGTTATTCTCCTCAATCATTTCCTTCAGTGCCTGGCCGCGGGCAGGGCTGAGACGAATATATTCCGTTCCATAGCTGTTTTCAATGAGGTCCACTACCAGCGTATTGATCATTTCCCCATTCGTCGCACCCAATTCGGAACGGATTTCCTGGGAAATATCGCTGAAATCCATCACATTTGCACGTACCGCATCTTCGATATCTCTGCCCACATAGGCAATTTTATCCACCAGGCGGACAACGCAGGCCTCCAGCGTCCGCGGCATACAACTGCGGTGGTCTGTTTCATAAATTTTTTCCGGATCTTTATGCGGGTCGGCGTGCAGTTCATATTCGCTGTAATTTTCGCCGCAGTGGCTGACAATGCCGTCCCGGACCTCATAAGTGAGGTTCAGACCGCAGCGCTCGTGAATTTTCTCTTTTGAAATTCTGGTGGACAGCCGGTCTACCACCCGAAGGCTGTGCAGCTCATGATGAAAGGACAGATGGGGATTTACCTTCTGCAGGGAGCGGTTCAGCGCACGTTCACCGCTGTGGCCGAAAGGCGCGTGACCAATATCATGGCCCAGCGCAATGGCTGTGATCAGGTCCTGATTGAGCCCCAGCGTTCTGCCGATAGTATTCGAAATAGAATTAACATACAGCACATGCTCCATCCGCGTGCAAATATGGTCATTTTTCGCATTAAAAAACACCTGCGTCTTATGCCGCAGCCTTCTGAAATCTTCAGAATAAAGGATCCGGTTGGCATCCCGTTCATAATCAGAACGGACGATGCAGGGCTGTTCAGGCAGCTTTCTGCCGAGGCTCTGATCCGATCTTGTGGCCAGCGGCGACAAAGATTTTTCCTGCTCCAGCCTGATGTCACGCCATACCATGAATCATTCCTCCTTCTTTTACCGGCAAACGCACCTGACAAGCGTTCATACTTACCAGGTGCGTTTTCTGCTGTATATTCGTTTTTTCAAACCCACCACATGGCGCCGGCCTGTTCAAACACCAGCACCTCTTTCAAAAGCGCGATGGCCTTTCTGAGTCCCTCTCCCGGCGACATCAGCGAATCCTCATGCTCGATACTGATGACGTCGTCATAGCCCACGGTTTTCAGCATGCTGACGATATCCTTCCAGGCTTTGAGGTCGTGACCGTATCCCATGGTACGGAAGGTCCAGGACCGATTGATGATATCGCCGTAAGGCTTCGTATCCAGCACGCCGTTTTTCGCCGTATTGGCCGGATCGATGTAAACATCCTTGCCATGTACGTAGTAGATGGCCTCTCCGAGTGTCCGGATGGCCTCCACCGGATCAATGCCCTGCCAATACAAATGGCTGGGGTCAAAATTCGCGCCGATGATCGTTCCTACTGCGGCCCGCAGTTTCAGCAGCGTCTCCGGATTGTACACGCAGAAGCCCGGATGCATTTCAAAGCAGATCTTCTCGATTCCATGGGCCGCGGCAAATGCTGCCGTCTCCTTCCAATAAGGAATCAGTACCTCGTTCCACTGATATTCCAGAATCGTCTGAAAGTCATTCGGCCACGCACAGGTCACCCAATTCGGATATTTAGATTCCGGACAATCTCCGGGACAGCCGGAGAACCCGACGATCCGCTTGACGCCTAATTTTTCCGCGAGCAAAACGGTATTCACAAAATCATCGTGATACTGCTTTGCCACCGCTTTATCCGGATGAACCGGATTGCCGTGACAGCTCAGAGCGCTGATCTCCAACCCGTTTTCATATATTGCCTTTTTGAAGGCCTCCAATTTACCGTCGTCCTTCAATAAAACAGCCGGATCACAATGTGCTTTTCCAGGAAAGCCTCCCGCGCCGATTTCCACCATTTGTGCCCCCGCATCCGCCAGATATCTCATGGCATCCGCCATCTGCATTTCTCCCAGCAATACGGTTAATACGCCTAATTTCATAAAAATCTCCATCCTTTCTCAAATTTTGAATTCCGTCGGTTCCGGTTTTACCGAAAATTCGTTTCTTTTACCGAAAAAAACAAAATCCTGTATGAAAAATAAATTTTTTCACACGAAAGTCTCCATCATTCCGTTTTTGCGGCAGCTACGATTATTTATTTTTATTAAACTCATTTACCAGATACGCGTTGATGAAACCATCCAGGCCGCCGTCCATTACCTTCTCCACCACAGTCTCCTCATAAGACGTTCTATGGTCCTTTACCAGGGTATACGGACAAAATACGTAGGAACGAATCTGGCTGCCCCACGCAATTTCCATCTGCACGCCCTTTAAATCCGATATTTTCTCCACATTCTCCCGCTGCTTCATTTCAAACAGCTTAGAACGCAGCATCCGCATGGCGGTTTCCTTATTCTGCAGCTGAGAACGCTCGGTCTGACACGATACAATCAATCCTGTGGGCTTATGCACGATCCGCACCGCAGAATCCGTTTTATTGATGTGCTGTCCCCCTGCGCCGCTGGAACGGTAGGTACCGATTTCCAGATCCTCCGGCCGGATATCGATTTCGATGTTGTCATCAATTTCAGGCATAACCTCTACGGATGCAAAGGACGTATGCCGGCGTCCCGCAGAATCAAAGGGGGAAATACGCACCAGACGATGCACCCCGTGCTCGCTTCTTAAAAAGCCGTAGGCATTCTCACCGGAATACTGGAGCACCGCGCTTTTAATTCCGGCCTCGTCTCCGTCAAGGTAATCGATCAGTTTTACCGTATAACCGTGGTCCTCGCCCCACCGTGTGTACATCCGCAGCAGCATGGAAGCCCAATCCTGGGACTCTGTTCCGCCCGCGCCGGGATGGATCGACAAAATCGCGTCGTTCGCATCATATTCGCCGGTCAGCAGCGTCTCCAGCCGAAGCATTTGAAAGGCAGCCTTATATTCCTCCATGGCGGCAGCTACGGCTTCTACCATGGCGGTATCATTTTCCTCATTGCCGATCATGATCATCAGCTGGATTTCTTCATATTTTGACTCCAGATCAGTAAATTTACCTAATTTATTTTTCAGCTGCTTCAGATGCTGAAGCACCTTCTGAGACTGCTCGGGATAATTCCAAAAGTCCGGCTCGGAAGCTTTATTCTCAAGCTCCTCGATCATATTCTTCATGCCGGTCGTGTCAAAGTGAATCCCTCAAATCATATAAACTCTTTTTCAAGCCGTCCAGTTCTAAACCAAACTGTTCCAGTTCAAACATCGTTCATCTCATTCCTTTCGCCGTGGCTTTCTTTTTTTGTCAATCATTTTTATTGTACCACATTCTTCCGCAAATTCAAAGTCCAATTGACGCATTGCCACGTTGGCGTGCGCTAAAATGACCTGAGCCCTGTCTCCGATATGATATTGCACGCCGCTGTGTTCTCCGTATGCCATCATCCGCCCTTCATCATAGATCATATGATCCCGCATGGTTCGGTATCCGATGAGCCCCTCCGCGGTATTTTCCAGTCTGATAAACAGACCAAAGGAGGTAATTCCGGAAATCACGCCTTCAAAGGTATTTCCCTCAAATTGCTTCATATATTCCGTCACCTTATAGTCCACGCTTTCCCGTTCGGCAGCCTCTGCCGTACGCTCAGTCTCTGAACAATGGGCGGCATAAGCATCCGCAATACTCCGAAAATGGGCTTCACGCCGGGCATCCAATTCTCCCCGCAGCACAAGTTTCATGATTCGGTGAATAAACAGATCCGGGTACCGTCTGATGGGGGAGGTAAAATGCGTATAATATTGGGCCGCGAGTCCGAAATGGCCTTGATTTTCGCCGCTGTATTCCGCCTTCTGCATAGAACGCAGTGCCATCATACTGATTACCTGCTCAGAGGGGGTTCCCTTTACCGCATCCAGCATATCCTGCAGCGCTTTCACATGAATTTTGCGTTTTCCCTTTAAGGAATGCCCTGCATTTTTTACAATTCTCCATAAGTTTTCCAGCTTTTCCGGATCCGGATCACCGTGGTTTCTGTACATAAACGGTACAGACAGCCAAAAGAAATGCGCCGCAACCGTCTCGTTGCAGGCCAGCATGAATTCTTCAATAATATTATTGGCAAATGTAATAGGATAGGGTTTTACCTCCACAGGTGCTCCCTGTTCATCCAGAACGACCTTTGTCTCCGGCAGGTTAAAATGCAGCGACCCGCGCTTCACTCTAAGCTGATTGCGCCGTTCCGCCAGCATTTTCATCCGGGAAAGGTCCTCGATATAGGGCGAAAAAGTGTTCCTCAGCTGCGCGGTCTCAGCCTGCTGCTCCGGCGTTGCTTCCGCTTCTCCGTCAAACAGCCGATAAAGTTGATTGTACGTGATTTTATAGGCAACACGGATAATGCTTTCGCAGATTTCATGAGAAAGCACCTCTCCTTGAGGTGTAAGCTCCATAAATACGGAAAACGCAAGCCGGTCTGCCCCTACATTTAAGCTGCAGATTCCGTTGGACAGCGCCTTCGGAAGCATGGGCAGTACCCGGTCTGCCAGATAAACGCTTGTCCCCCGTGCGTAGGCCTCCATATCCAGCGGCGAGCCTTCTGTTACATAGTAAGATACGTCCGCAATATGCACGCCGAGTCTGTAATTGCCGTTTTCTAACTGCTCAATGGAAACTCCGTCATCTACATCCTTGGTATCCTCCGCATCAATGGTAACAATCCGGAGCTCCCGCAGATCGCGCCTGCCCCGGGCCAGCTCCGATGCGATCGTTCTGCGGGAAACGGAGTCACCATCCATGTCTGCAATCATAGCATTTGCCTGCGCCGTAACAGATTCCGGAAATACATCCCGGAGACCGTGGGATTTTACGATTGCCGTAATTTCTACGCCGGCCGTACCTTCCTGTCCGATCACCTCGAGGATTCGCCCTTTTCCCGCCTCC
>USLW01000121.1 GCA_900555605.1 uncultured Clostridium sp.
GCATTGTACGGCGGACAGCATCTCGGACGGACTTTCACAGTTCTGCGGCACGGAACGGCGCTTTGAACAAATCGGGGTATGCAACGGTGCCGCAATTATAGATGATTATGCCCATCACCCCACTGAAATCCGGGCCACGCTGGAAGCTGCCGCTGCATATGCGTCAGGGAAAATCTGGTGTGTCTTTCAGCCGCATACCTATTCTCGGGCAAAAGCCTTTCTGCATGATTTTCCCGCCGCACTTTCCGGCGGCGACGAAATTATTGTAGCCGATATTTATTCTGCTCGTGAAAAAAATACAGGCGATATCAGCAGCCAAATGCTCACCGATACACTGCAAAAAGCCGGACTGCGTGCTGTCTATATGCCTGATTTTCAGGAAATCACGACATATCTGCGAAGCCACATAAAACCGAACGATCTTGTAATCACCTTAGGTGCCGGAGATATCAATCAAGTCGGATATGCCCTTGCCGAAAATAAACAGGGATAAAAACAAAAGGCGTCTTTCTGCCGGAACGACTGTACAGCAGCTTTATCTGCGTTTGCTGCCGTATTCAGATTTTTCAGTCTTGCTCATTTCCTCCAGGATCTGACTGCAGCCCCGCACGACACAAAATTGCGGTTCATCGGCAATACTCACATCGACGCCGGTGCTTTTCCGGATCAGTTCGTCAAAGCCTGCTAAAAGCGCTCCGCCGCCTGTCATCACAATCCCCTTTCCATAAATGTCAGCAGCCAACTCAGGCGGAGTTTCCTCCAATACTGCATGAATACCATCCAGCACGGGCATCGCCGTTTCAATCAGAGGCTCCAGAATTTCTTCAGAAGTTACTACCCGTTCGTTCGGCAGACCTGTAATCAAGTCACTGCCTCTGATTTCGATTGATTGATTCTTGATCCCGTGGTACAGGCAACCGACCTCTACTTTAATTTGTTCTGCCGTTCTGTCCCCTACCATCAGATTATGCTTTTTCTTCAGATATGTTTTGATCGTTTCGTCAAATGCATCACCAGCGACTTTCACGCTGCGGCTTTTTACAATTCCCTCGTAAGAAATTACCGCGATATCAGTGGTCCCTCCGCCGACATCGATGATCATATTTCCGTTCGGCCTGGAAATGTCAATGCCTGCGCCAACCGCAGCTGCCAAAGGTTCCTCTACCAAAAAGGTCCGATGCGCGCCGGCATCCAGTGCGGCCTGTTCCACAGCCCGTTTTTCCACATTGGTGGTTTTGCTGGGAACACAGATAATGACTTCCGGCTGAAACATCTTTTTCAGCGGATTCGTCACGGCTTTATCTAAAAAGTACTCTATCATATCACGCGTAGTTGTATAGCTGGAAATGACACCCTTCTGTATCGGCTTTACAGTTGTGATATCCAGCGGAGTCCGTCCCATCATCGCGCGGGCTTCCTCTCCGATTGCAATGACTTTATTGGAACCGTCTTTCACTGCTACGATGGACGGCGCATTAATCACGACTCCTTTTTTCCCCACACTGACCAATACGGTTGCCGTACCTAAATCAATTGCTATATTTTGCTTGAAAAATCCCACTGAGAAAGCCTCCTGAATGAAAAATAAGACAACAACAAGATGTTTGCTGATAGGATTTATAATACCACAAGCACTGCATCAGGGCAAGTCTAAAATCAGGCACAGCGGCGTCTTTCCGAAACAGACCTCTGTTCCGGAGGTTACCGGATAATCTGTATCCGGACACAGCGGGTGCAATCCGATCTGTGTTCCGTTTGTAGAAGACAGGTCGCGCAGGTACCACGTACCGTTTTTGAAATGCAGCATTGCATGCTTTCTGCTGATCATCCGATGCGGGATCCGCACCGCGGCCCAGGAGGCATCGCGTCCGATGCGGAATTCCTGCGGCCGGCCGCAATCTATCGGCAAAGAAAAAGATAAATGTTGAAAGTCGCGGCGGCCTGTCAAGGTCAGACAAGGTATACGCAGTGCAGCTGTTTGCGTCTGCACTGCCGGATATGCGGAATGCATTTGTTCCGTATTCTGCAAAGGCAGGATCCGTGCTTCCTTCTTTACTGCCTTCATCTGCTTTTTCTTAAAGAATTTTATGAAGTAATTTGAAACAGACGAAAACAGCTCCCGGATCTGCTTTCGGATATCCGCACCGCGTCCGCCCTGCATGCACCGGCGCAGATCAAGACCGGGAATCAGCATCATGTCCAAGCATAGCATAAACAGCAGCCAGACAACCCAAACCAATGCACCCCGTTTGTGAAACGGAACCCGCAGCCAAAGCAGCACAGAAAGCACCAATGCAGCGGCTTGAAAAAAAGCAAACGGCTTCCAGGTTCCGATTAGGGAAGGAACTGCTTGCTCATTCCATTGTGCAAGCAGTTCCCGTACCGCACCGGCAGGAAAAGACTTGCCTGCGCCATGTTCTCCCGCCTCCCATTCCTGCAGAAGCAGAATTACAGATTTTACAGCTTCTGCAGCTTCTTCGCTCTCCGTTCTGATATACAGAGATACAAGCGCAAGCATATCCGCGCAGCTGCGGACAGTCTCTGCAGGTTCCGGCGCATATACAAATTCG
Organism: uncultured Clostridium sp.; assembly: GCA_900555605.1. Lineage (GTDB taxonomy): Bacteria > Bacillota > Clostridia > UBA1212 > UBA1255 > UMGS1851. The sequence continues at coordinate 2,571 of USLW01000121.1, forward strand.
GTATTTGCAAAGGATGCCTCTATAAAAATGCAGTCATAGTCAAAAATAAAATCATATGGCGATACGCCCGCCTTTTCCGAAACGGCAAACAGCTCCGCCGTGCGTTCGGCCAGTATGACAAATTCTCCGATTGTAATCCCGTATTCACACAAATATGTCTGCAGGGACTGCCTGTTCCGGATATAAAACGTATATGTGCCGGATTCGCAGATGAGGTCAGATGGAACGTACATATTCGGCATTTTCTCAGAAGCCTCCTGCATTCGCTCCCTGAGTTCTGCCGCGGTTTCATCACACCTCGCCGTGATACGCCATCCGGTTCGTTCCCGATCAATCTTCAAGCCAATCGCCTCCTATTATCATAAGGCATCAACAGCGGCGTCTGCCTTTTCTTGTATTTTGTCAAAGAGCTTTTTGGCCAGATCCGTTATAAAAGAGCGGAATACTAAGGCAAGCGCAACCAATACGGCTAAAATGATAATCACCTCTATGGTTCCCATTCCTTTTGTGTCTTTTTTGAGGCGTTCCCAAAAAGCTTGTATCCGGCAGTATGCTGCTGCCGATAGATAAAAAATATATTTCATATGCCCTCCTTTATGCCTTCGGCAATTCCATCACTTATGCGAAATTGACGCTTACACCATCTTTAATATTTGTATTACCGCAGGTGCTGCCATCAGCAGAATCATAGCAATCAGCAGAATCGCAGAAGGCAGCAGCAGGAGCGTGGAAGCCTCCTCTGCCATTCGCCGCGCAATATTTCTCCTCTCATTTCTGTAAATCATCGCTCGGCTATAAAACAGCTCTGCCAGTTCCCCGTTTCCTTTTCGGTAGTTTTGTATGACCACGGAAACAAAGCCGCTCACCGCGGGTGCCCCGCAGCGCATGGACATCCGCTCCAAGGCTTGTATCGGTTCTTTTACAATTCCCCGATGCAATTCGGAAAAGGTCAGATTGAATTGTATATACAGCGGCGTCTCTTTTGTTCTCAAGGATGCTGCGGTCTCGATCGTCTTCCACAAAGGCATCCCCGTGTCCAGCAGCATTGCAGTTGTATCCATAAAATCCGGCAGGTCGAGTTCATAGGACCTTTTCACGCGATATGCATTCTTTTTATCTGCCAATCTCGGAAAAAACCAACCAACCGCACTCAGTGCCGCTCCAAGGAAAAAGCTCAGAAGGAAATGATTGCCGGCTGCAATTGACACGGGAATCATAAAAACTCCGATTCCAGCATACAGAAGCCTTTTATATTTCATAAATTCTCCTTTTCTGGGAAGCATACGCTTCTTCCCATTGCCCCGTTCTATTTTCTTTTTAATACCGAATCCGGCTTAGCCGCTCTCCTATCAGACCGGCGATGCATAGCAGCAGCGCAACTGCCGCCATCACCCATCGTCCCGGACCCGCATACAAAACAGCAATATAGGCAGGCGCAATCAAATGAAGAAGCCCGGTACACAAAAATGGCATCAGCATTAAAATGCGGTTATTATAGCGCGGCAGCGCCAAGCAGCTGGCAATCTCATCTTCGATATCATATTTCAGACGAAAGGATGCGGAAATTCTGCGCATTACATCAATCAGATCGATTCCCGCCGGAATTCCTGCCTGCAGTACAGCGGCAAAGCTTTTGATATCCGCGCTCCCGCTTCGCTGTGCAAAACACGCAAACGCATATGAAAAAGGATAATTCAGCTGCAGCATATGATAGACGCGTTGGAGCTCCGCCATAATCAGCTTCTTTCCTTCCCTGTCTGTTTCAATGAACTCTTTTAAGCTGTTCTCAAGGCTCTGTCCGGCAGATAAAGACCCTGCCAGTTGCTGAAGCACCTGAGAAAACTGTTGCTCCAGTAGCCTGATCCGCTTGCCGCGCAGATATGTACGCAGCCGTTTGAGAAAAAACGGGCTGCCGATCAGCATACACGCGGCGCTCACCACGGGACTTTTAAACAAAATATAGCTCAGGCACCAGCTGCTTACGCAGTAAAGAGGAATAAACAGCAGATAATCCCGCAGGCAGAAACGGTACGTTGTATAATCGATGGTTCGCGCCTGCGGTTTATGGCGCGCTGCACGTTGCCTGCGGATGCCATATACGCAGACGGATCTCATCTTTTTCAAATCCACACACCTCCGCAATCTCTTTCACGCTTCTATGAATACCGTCCCGCTGCAGATGTACGATAAGGTGAACGCCCGAGGCAATCATTCGTTTAATTGCCCAGCTGCTGACGTGCCCTTCCCACAGCGCCATTGTCTCTAAGCGTACCAGCAGATCAGCGGCGGAATTTGCATGTGCGGTAGACATAGATCCGTCATGTCCCGTACACAGGGCAGTCAGCATATCCAGGGCGCTTTCATCTCTGACCTCCCCGATCAGCAGTCTGTCCGGCCTCATACGAAGCGCCGTCTTGATCAGCGTACGCATTTTGATTTCACCCTTCCCCTCTGTATTCGCATTTCTCATTTCCATACGGATCATGTTCGGCTGTGTCAGCTTGAGCTCCGCGGAATCTTCGATGGACACAATCCTCTGATCTTGCGGAATAAAACCTGCAAGCACATTCAGAAATGTTGTCTTTCCGGAGGATGTTCCACCGGAGATTATGATATTCTTTCGTTCTGATACTGCTGATTTCAAGTATTCAGCCGTTTCTGCCCGAATCGACCCCGTCCGGATCAAATACTCCATCGTAAACGCCTGTTCAGCAAATTTGCGGATCGTGACGGCCGGACCGTTTATCGCTACCGGATTCAGCACGACATTCATTCTGGATCCGTCAGAAAGCCTTGCATCCACAATCGGGTTACTTTCATTGACGGTCCGGTTCGCCCAAGAGGCCATGGTCTGTATGATATGAAACAGTTTTTCTTTGTCGGTATAGCGGTCCGAATAGCATTCCAACCGTCCGTTCCGTTCAATATATATCCCGTCTGTCCCATTGATCATAATTTCATTAATCTCCGGGTCGTCCAGCAGCGGCTGGATAATTCCGAGGCGTCTTCTTCCGTTGTAGACCTTTGCCTGAACTTCATCGCGGTGATATATCAGTCCGGGAATCCGCCGCTCCAGTTCGTCCATGCATGACACAATCAGCTGTTTCAATTCCGCATCTCCATATTCTCTTGTCATATCCATTTTTGCACACACATTCCGATCAATAATTTCGACAATATGTTTTTGCTCCACGTCCTCACCTCCGCACGTTCCTGCCCCCATCCCTGTGATGCGGCACTGCACATCGTAGCGCACGGGGCCCCGGGCGGCAATCAAAACAGCGCAGTTCTTTTCGTCATTTCCCGACGAATTTCGTCAAAAAAGCGGCACGAACTGTTTTTTGAACAGTCCGTGCCGCTTTTTTCTCACGCTTTATCTTTACTTCTGCGTAAAATTCACAGCAGCCTTTTACATCGCGTGAATCCGTTCTGAAAGCGCTTCATACTGATGCATGATTTCTTCCGGCAGTTTATCAAATTTTGCCAAGTGGTTCTTCTGATCCTCCAGCTCTGCCTCCCATGCAGCCTTGTCGATGGAAAGCAGCTCTTTCAGGCCTTCCGGCGTAACATTGGTACCTTCAAGATCAATATCTTCCGGATTCGGCAGATACCCGACGGGCGATTCAACCGCATCGATCGTATCATTGCATCTTGCCAGAATCCAAAGCAGTACTCTGAGGTTATCTCCGAACCCGGGCCACATGAATTTGCCGTTTTCATCAAGACGGAACCAGTTGACATTAAAGATCTTCGGCGGATTCGGGATCTTCTTGCCCATGTCAAGCCAGTGCTGGAAATACTCGCCCATATTGTATCCGCAGAATGGCAGCATTGCCATCGGATCGCGGCGCACTACGCCGACCTTGCC
>USLW01000122.1 GCA_900555605.1 uncultured Clostridium sp.
AACAACTTTTTTTGTTTTTTTTATATTTTTTTTTCCAGCCGGTTTCCCTTACCATAAAAGCAGATAAAGCCGCTGCCTGGCCCTGCACAGCAGATATTCCTGCGTATATTTTGCCGATATTCATCACAAAATATTCTATAGATGATAAATATCAACTATTGCTTATTTTCATTTATGAATAAGGTGGATAAAATAGCCATGCATATGCACGATGGAGGTGAGATTGTGGACAAATTCAGCAAATTGATTACCGGAAAACGGATTCGGCAGGTCAGGCAGCATCTGGGCTATTCCAGGGAACAATTTGCGGAACAGGTAAAAATTTCACCCCAATTTTTGGCGGAAATCGAGAATGGGAAAAAGAGCTTTTCTGCGGAAACGCTGTACAAGATCTGCAAAAGCTGTTCGATTTCATCAGACTATATCTTATTCGGCGAAAACCGCTTCGGTTCCGACAATCTGATTACAAAGCTGTTTAACAAAGTACCTGATTATAAGCGTTCTGATTTTGAGGAAATGATGAAAACCGTCTCCAACATGTTAATCAGCGAGGATGCCGCTAAAAATACCGAAGACAATTCATAAGCGCAAATTTTGATACGCAAATTGCTTTTCTATTACCATAAAGATACAAGTGGTCTGCAGCCGCAGCGCGTTTTCAACAAAATACGCTATAGCGTACATTTTCTTCCATAGCTTGTTTCTTGTTCCCACTCAGATGTATAGAATGGATTTTGCATAAATGACAGCAATCAACGGGACGGTGAGAACATGGAAGCGTTCAGCAAAGCAATCGTAGGCAAGCGAATCCGGCGAATCAGAGAATATAAGGGTCTGTCGCGCGTAAAATTCGCCAGTCTTGTGGATATCTCACCACAGTTTATTGCTGAAATTGAAAACGGACAAAAGTGCCCCTCTATGGAGACATTATATAAAATATGCAAGGCATGCGAGATCTCCGCAGACTACATTGTCTTTGGTCAAAATCCGTTCGGTTCCGATAATCTGATTACGAAAATGTTCAATCAGGTGCCTGATCATAAGCGCTCTGAATTTGAAGATATGATGCGTACCGTATCCAACATGCTGATTGCAGAAGGCAGCCGTCCGTCAGATTCATAAAATGGATTCATCAAGGAAGCCAGACGCTTAGTATTCGTCCCGCGCAGCAGTCCGGGACGTTTTTTTGTGTCTGGCGTCCCAAAATGCGGAAAATCGTAAAAATGCATAGAAAAATATAATAATATTTCATAATTGCGCCCTTTTATGTTCTATGATAGAATACTTACGAATTTTAAGAGGGACGGCATTTCGCATCCGGGCTCTGCAATCCGGCGCATGGCGGACTCCAGAGCCCGGATGCAAGCGTGTTTCACTTATGACTTGACGATTTTCAGGAGGTAATGAGATGAATTTGAAATGGGCGGACTTTTTAGATAAAGTCTATGGCTGCTGGATCGGAAAATGTGTATCAGGTACGATCGGCGCGCCGTACGAAGGGTATAAGGGAATCATGAACGTAGAATATACGCCTAAGCTGTTTGAAAAGGTGATTCCCAACGACGACCTTGATCTGCAGGTAATGTGGCTGGAAGTCGTTGAAAAGGTAGGGGTGAATTTTACCGCGCAGGATCTGGCCAAAGCATTTTATGAAAAGTATCCGCCTTCTCCCGGCGAATATGCTATTTTCAAAAAGAATTATGAGATGGGCCTGACCCCGCCCCTGACCGGCAAATTCAATAATAATTATTATATTGAAGGAATGGGCTGTCCGATCCGTTCCGAAATCTGGGCCTGCCTGGCGCCGGGCGATGCCGAACTGGCAGTTGAGCTTGCGGGCCGCGACGGCTGCATGGATCATTACGGGGAGTCTATTATTGCGGAAAAATATTTGGCGGCATTAGAGGCCTTGGCCTTCACCGATAAATGGGACGTTAAGGGATTGATCGTCAAGGCCCTTGATTATATCGATGAAACATCGCGCGTATATGAGATGATCGGTAAAATTCTGAGCTGGTGCGAAGGCACGGACGACTGGAAATATGTGCTGGGGCTGATTTTACGCGATTACGGACATCCGGACTGCACCAACATGTATCAGAATATCGGAATTACCATTATGGCGCTTCTTTTGGGCAAGGGCGATTTTATTAAGACCACTATGCTGGCGCTAAACTGCGGCTTTGATACAGACTGTACTTGTGCTACGGTGGGCGCGATCATCGGTATTACAGAAGGCGGAAAGGCGCTGATGAAAAAATATCGGCTCGGCGAGCAGACATACAAGCTGGACGCGCTTGTGGTCAGAAGATCCGACCGCGTGTATGATCTGGCTGAAGATACGGCCTGCGCTGCGCTGATGTTCTTAGATCGAAACAAAAAGGTAAATATTAAGGACTATCCGGAAAATCTGCTTCCGGTTCTTGAAAACAGACCATCCTTCCCGATCCGCTTCCAGGTTCAGTATGAAAAGGATTATCCTGCGATTGCGCCCGGAGAAACAAAGGAAATCACAATCCGTCTTGATCCTACTATGAAAATCAAAACCGCCGGAACCATAAAATTCCGGGCGCCGGAGGGATTCACGGTCAAGCCTGAAGAATGCAAGTTCAAGATCGGCTTTTTTAACTCCGACGTAGACATTACAGTCAGCGTTGCAAAGGACATTCCCGTTTTAATGCAAAAGAACCTTATTACATATACGGTCACGCTGGAAAACGGAGATACCTTTACGGACCGCTTCGGTTTGGTTGGCGCACAGCTCTACAAGGTATACGGCCCGTTCTGGGAGAATGTCACCTATGCGCCGCCTCCGAAGGCACTGGAGTCCTATTATTCTTACGTCAGCCACGGTGAAAATCCCAGTGAAAGCCTCACGAATGTGCGGCAGTTCCATATCAATATGAAGGCTGATTGGAAAAAGGAATATTTAGAGGATCAGCTGCTGGGGAACAAAAGTCTGCCCGCCTCCCTGGAGTCGGATCCTGCTTATCAGGGCTTTCCGGTGGCGATCTATGAAGACAAATTCAGCTTCAGCGATCTGATGACCAACAAAATGCCTTGTGTTGTTTATATGGTGCGGGATGTCTATGCGCCGGAGGATATGACGGTCTGCATGCAGGTCGGTCATTCCGATGTCTTTCGTCTCTGGAAGGACGGCGACCTGCTGGCATACAGCGATATCACGGAAAATTGGACGCCGGAAAATATCCATAAATTGGATATCACCCTGCACAAGGGGCTGAATCGTTTTGTTGTCAAGCTGGCCCGTACCAACGGTACGACAGACTTCAGCATCATGTTCACGGAGAAAGGCGCCTGCACCAAGATGATCTCCTCCCTGGGCAGCGGAAAGATGTGAAAGGGCTGCCCATAGCAGCGGCAAGATGTGAAAATGCTGACCATGGGCAGCGGCAAGCTTTGAAAAGGCTGCCCATAGCAGCGGCAGGCTGTAACCTCATAACGCTGGATTGATTAAAAGAATACCGCAAAAGCCGCTTTGCAGATGAAATACGCTGTAAAAGCGGTTTTTTTATAATGAGATATGAGGGCTTGCCTGCAGGGCGGAGGCAGCATTTTCTCACCGCGTTCATTGACAACAGCATCATCCGGTGTTATCCTATGAAAACCCTAAAATAACAGGTGTATCACGATATGGACACAAATGAGGGATTTGCTTGATCAGACGTTTTATCCGATATTACAAGCCGCAGAAAAAGTTATTCGCCGCAGATATGATCTGTGCGTTTATCGCGGCGTGCTGCGATTTATTTTATCCCATGATTACGCGCGACATTATTAACGACTATATTCCGAATAAAAATATTCGCTTTGTCGTGCTCTGGTGCGCCGTGCTGCTGGTGATCTATCTGCTGAAAATGGCGCTGAACTACTTCATTCAATATTACGGCCATATGGTAGGCGTCGGCATGCAGGCAGATATGCGGCGCGATGTATTTGCCCATCTGCAAAGGCTTCCCTTCCGTTATTTTGACAATCATAAAACAGGAACCATCATGTCGCGGATCACCAATGATCTGATGGATATTTCCGAGCTTGCCCATCACGGGCCGGAGGATCTTTTTCTCTCTCTGATCCTTTTAGCCGGCTCCTTTGTGATCATGTCCTCCATTCATCTGTGGCTGACATTGATCGTATTTGCGATTCTGCCGGTTATGGTCTATTTCTCCATACGCAAGCGCAGAGCAATGAGCGAGGCCTTTACCCAGACCCGTGTTGAGATTGGTGAAATCAACGCCAATTTAGAGAACAGCATTTCCGGTATCCGGGTGTCAAAGGCATATACCAGCGATGCATATGAAAATAAAAATTTCGCAGTAAGCAACAGCCGCTTTGTGGCCGCACGCGGCAAAGCGTACAAAGCCATGGCGGAATTTTACTCTGGAACGTCGTTCATCACGGATATGCTCAATGTGGTGGTGCTGATCTCCGGCGGGCTGTTTACGCTGAAGGGGTGGATCAATTTTGGTGATTTCGCTGCCTTTTTACTTTATGTAAACGTATTTCTCTCACCCATCAAACGACTGATCGGCTTTGTTGAGCAGTATCAGAACGGAATGAGCGGATTCAAACGCTTCTGCGAAATCATGGATGCGCCCGAAGAAGCAGATGCGCCTGATGCGTCAGAGCTTGATCAGGTCTCCGGCAGAATTCGTTTCGCACATGTATCCTTTTCCTATGAGGAAAACAAAAAGGTTCTGAAAGACATCAGCTTCGAGCTTCCCGCCGGCAGGACGCTGGCGCTGGTAGGGCCTTCGGGCGGCGGAAAAACGACGATTTGCCATATTATCCCGCGGTTTTATGAAATCCAATCCGGCGCCGTATATCTGGACGATACGGATATCCGCACGCTGAAACGCAAAAATCTGCGGAAGCATATCGGCATCGTGGCCCAGGATGTTTTCTTATTTCATGCCTCGATCTATGATAACATTGCCTACGGAATGCCGGAGGCATCGCCTGAACAGGTATACGAGGCGGCCCGTAAAGCAAATATCGACACATTCATCCGCGGGCTTCCGGAGGGGTATCAGACGATTGTCGGCGAGCGCGGCGTCAAACTGTCAGGCGGGCAGAAGCAGCGGATCGCCATCGCCAGAATCTTTCTGAAAGACCCGCCCATTTTGATTCTGGACGAGGCTACCTCGGCGCTGGACAGCGTCACCGAGGCGAAGATTCAGCACGCCTTTGACCTGCTGGCACGGGGCCGCACCACGCTGATCATTGCCCACCGGCTCAGCACCATCCGCAGCGCCCACCGTATTCTGGTGGTGCAGGAGGGCCGCATCGCCGAGCAGGGCAGCCACGAGGAATTGTTGCGGAAGCAGGGCGCTTACGCCCGGCTGTATCATACACAGAACTTGGGGGAGATACCTTATGAAACAGGAGAAGATCGATCGGATCAATGAGCTGGCCCGCAAGGCCAAGGCCGACGGCCTGACCGTGGAGGAGGAAGCCGAGCGGGAGGCCCTGCGGCTGGAGTACAAGGAGGCCATTCTGGGCAGCCTGCGCAGCCATCTGGAGAACACGTGGATCGTGGACGAAAAGGGCAACAAGCGGAAGCTGCGGCACAAAGGGGAAGAATAAATGGAGTATCATTACGATTATCACAACGACAGGGACGGCGCTCAGCCGCCGCGTCAGTCCAACACACCCCAGCGCACGCCCAATCCCAACGGGCAAAGCAACGATTTCGGCGCGTGGCTGCTGATCGGCATCATGTTTCTGGTGGCGTGGCCGGTGGGACTGATCCTTCTTATTAAAAAGCTTACCGACAATCCCAAGACCAAACGAGCGGCAGCCAAAAAGGCGGCGCAGGTAAGAAGCCGCGTCCAGCAGACCCGGACACAGGCGCAGCAGAGCGCCCCGCAGACGGCTCCGTCCGTCCAGCAGGCAAGACCGGCGCAGCCGAAGAAGCAAAGCGCCGTGCAGAAGGTGACTCAAACGCCGCAGCCCTCCGCCGGAGGCGCCAAGGCACTGAAGATCGTGGGCATCGTACTGGCGGCGCTGGGCGGCGCGGCGCTGCTGAACGTAGCCGCCAACGATCTGGGCTATGCCATCCAGTACGGCGAATGGTGGTACTTCCTGCGGCAGCTGTTCTATCCCGTGGGACTGCTGTCCGGCGGTTTGTCGCTGCTGATCGGCAGCGCCGTCATGAAGCGGAAGATGCGCCGCTACGCCAAGTATCTGGCCTGTGCCGGAACGCGGGACACTATCCCGCTGGCTCATCTGATGAAGGCGGCAGAGGTGGGCGAAGCCAAGGCCGAGCGTGATCTGGAGGCCATGGTGGAAAAGGGTATGTGGGGGCCGGACGCCTATCTGGATCGGGGCAACGACATGCTGTTCCGCACACAGGCGGCGGCCAACGCCTATTTCTCCGCTAAGCGCGCCGGAGAGCAGC
>USLW01000123.1 GCA_900555605.1 uncultured Clostridium sp.
GGCGCCGACGTGCCGGGGGAGCTTACAAAATGGAAACAGGCGGAAGCGGTTTTCCGGCTTTGCGCGTTTATTGCCACAGTCCGGCCGGGATATGACAGAACGGCGTTTGAAGCGGCATGCAAAGAGGCCGCGGCGGCGGGTGCGGTGATTCATGTGGTTGACGGACCGCAGGTGGACATTTCTTCTACGGAAATCAGAGATTTGATCCGCTGCGGCCGGGAGGCGGCGTCCCTGCTGCCTCCGCCTGTCGCAGATTATATTGCCGAACACGGCCTGTACCGTGGGGAAACAGAGAAGCTGTCTTTTTCGGAAATTTATGCGGATCTCAAGCAGCAGCTGAGCCCGAAGCGATTTCTTCATTCTGTCGGCGTGATGGAGGAGTGCGTCAGATTGGCACATCTTTTCGGCGCAGATGAAGAAACCTGCAGAATCGCCGGTATTTTACACGACTGCGCCAAGGAACTGGACCCGGAACAGCTTGTGTGGATGGATGCGGCGGACCTGACTCCGTCTGGGGACTGCTATGACGGAGCGTGTGAAAATACTGTTCATGGCAAAGCAGGGGCGTACCTGGCAAAGGAACGGTACGGAATTGAGGATCCGGAGATTTTGGAGGCGATTCGCTGCCATGTCACAGGGCAGCCGGAGATGGGACTTGTTGCGCAGATTGTGTTTGTGGCCGTTTATACGGGGCCGGGCCGCCGTGGGCCGCATTTCGACTATGTGCGGCAGCAGCTGAAAAAAGGCTTGCGGGAAGGGATGTTGGCGGAATGTGACATGGTAATCCGGCACGTCCTTGAGAAGGATAAGAAGCCCTTGTGCATTGACACGGTGCGGACGAGAAATTGGATTGTCAGAAGTATGGGTTTGGAGTAAAATAACGGAGCGGTATTCATTGGAATCAGCATTTCCTGCGGGCCGGCGAAGGCGGGAATGCAGTTTGTTTTCTCGCCGGAGAAACGGAGAAGTATATGGAGCAAATAACAAGCAAAGCACTGGCAGACAAAATCGTGAAGCTCTTGGAGGACAGAAAGGCAAAAGACATTGAAGTCATCAATACCCAGAACGTTACGATCATTACAGATTATTTTATCATCTGCAGCGGCACATCTTCCGTTCATCTGCGGGGAATTGCCGGGGAAGTGATAGAAAAGCTGAAGGCGGAAGGCCGCCCCTGCAGCCATATCGAAGGATATGATTCCGCAAAATGGATTTTACTGGATTATCTCGATGTCGTCGTGCATATTTTTCTTGAAGAGGAGCGCGCTTACTATAATATTGAAAGGCTGTGGCGGGACGGCGTGAAAATAGGCCCCGACTCCATGTCCGAATAAAGCCGGTATTTGCTTGAAGAGAATATGAAGCGGGGAGCGTGAGCACAATGTATGAGATTTTGATCTCGGAAGAAAAGCAGCTGATTGTATTGAAAGAGCCGATGGATGGGTGCTGGATCAATATGTTGGATCCGACACCGGAGGAAATCCGCCAGATTTCCGAGATGATGGCGGTGGAAAAGGATTTTCTGACTGCGGCGCTGGACGAGGAGGAACGTCCGCGTATCGAATCTGAGGACGGCAGTACTTTAATTGTGACGGATGTGCCAGTGGTTGAATCCGTGGCAGGATCCGATTCCTTCCAATATTCTACGATGCCGATGGGCATTGTGGTCTGCAAAGAGTGCATCATTACCGTATGCCTGAAAAAGAGTCAGCTGATCAAGGATTTTTTAGATAACCGGGTTAAGACCTTTTATACGTATAAAAAGAACCGTTTTCTGCTGCAGCTTATGTACCGGAATGCTACATATTATTTGCAATACTTAAAGCAGATTGATAAGATCAGCAATAATGTGGAAAACGATCTGCATCGTTCCATGAAGAATAAGGAACTGATTTTACTATTATCTCTGGAAAAGTCGCTGGTATATTTTTCGACCTCTCTGAAGTCCAATGAAATCGTACTGGAAAAGATGCTGCGGTATTCTTATGCAAATGTGAATATTAAAAAATATTCCGAGGACGAAGACCTGCTGGAGGATGTTATCATTGAAAATAAGCAGGCCATTGAAATGGCGAATATCTACAGCAATATCTTAAGCGGCACCATGGATGCCTTTGCGTCCATCATCTCCAATAATCTGAATATTGTAATGAAGCTTCTGGCCTCTATTACCATTGTCATGTCGATTCCCACCATGATTTCCGGCTTTTTCGGCATGAATGTGGAAAGCATTCCGATTGCGGGGATGCAGGGCTCCTTTTATGTGATTTTCGGGGCAACGCTGCTGATCTGCGGAATCGTGGCGCTGATTCTGTATAAGAAAAGGATGTTTTAAACGGATCCCGAGGGGCGGGCCATAGACGCGGCGCCGTTTGCCCGCATGCCGCGCTTGCTGAAAAATTCTGTGAAAGGACGGAAAGTGCAATGAGACAGATCCAGCTGTTTATATTTGATTTTGACGGAGTAATCGGCGACACCGCGCCGGATATTGCGGGAGCGGTACAGGCTGCCCAGGCGCACTACGGGCTGCCTGTCATGACACAGGAGAAAATTTTATCCTACGTGGGATTCGGGGCAAAGTATCTGATCGACTGTACGCTGCCGCTGCCGGACGAGACGGAAAAATCCCAGGCCCTTGCATGGTACAAGGCCTATTATCATGCCCACGCGGTGGATCGCACGGTGCTGTATCCGGGGATGGATGCGGTGCTTCGGACGCTCCATCGCGCAGGCAGGAAAATCTGTGTGGTATCCAATAAGCCGGAGGCGCTAACAAAAGAGATTGTGAAACAGCTCGGAATTGCGGATCTGCTCACGCTGGTCCTCGGCCCGGAATCCGTGGTCCGCATGAAGCCGGATCCCGAGGGACTTCTGCAATGCGTGGCAGCCACCGGTATTTTGCCGGAGCAGGCGCTGATGACCGGTGATTCTTATACGGATATTATAGCCGGAAGGGCAGCGGGCATGTATACCTGCGGTGCGTTTTACGGTTACGGGGATCCGGATAAACTCAGGGCGGAAACACCGGATTTCAGTATTTCCGCCCCTTTGGAACTGCTGCAGAATATCAATTTATAAAATTGCTTTGATTCCATGCTTTCGTATGATCACGGGGTGATTTTTGCAAGCGCCCCGATTTCATTTTCTTTACCAAGCTCTGCTTTATAAAGCAGATGATCCTCATCGTTCAGACAGTAAACGCCCTCTGATGTCACATTTACGGCGGAACAGCTGATATCACCGATCAGCCGCGGCGTATTCATCAGAAAGTCTTCCGGAGAGGCCCGGTACAGCTTGCCGTCCAGTACGTAATAGACCATGCCGCCGGATACGTTTACCGTCTGGATATTCCCTTTCATCAGGACCTCTTTTCCCACGCCGTCCAGCGGATACCGGTACAGTCCCTCGCTTGTTACGGTATAGATCCAATTACTGTCTGCCGTTACTATTTTCACCACGGAAGAGATGAGCACGACTTCCTGATCACAGACTTCCTCCTGATCGCCTTCCTCTGTTTGCGCACCGGTACTGCCTGCAGTCTGCTGAATTTCCGTGGCTTCCGGGGCATGCGTGCCGTTCGCGGCAGAAGCGGTCGGCAAAGGCGTAGGCGTTGCATGGGTATGCGGTTCATCCGGCAGCGCATAAACATAGCTGTCGCTCTTCCCGATTGCGTATATGGTATCTTTATACAGTGTGAAGCCGGTATAAGTGCCGTGACCGATTTCCTGTACGCTGTCTTTCAGCATGCTTCTGCGTCCGATTTGTCCAGTACTGTCGTCAAGATAATAAATCCATTCCTTATCCACGATGAGATTGGAGTAAGAGCCTTCTGCAACCGTGATTTTTTCAATGCTTTCTTCTTCCGGCGGATAGACATAATCGCTCTTCTCTGTAGCAGTGGGCGCAGGCGTTGCCCCGTCCTTATAGATCGGACCGTCCGCAATGGCACAGATATTCTGATCTCCGTCCAGGTAAAATACGGTGTATCCCGTTGCATCCTGCAAATCCGCATATGTTGCAGGATCTGTGATGACGTTGATATCCATACAATGGTCGTCAATCAGCTTTTTATGCACCCCGTCGGCGTACACCCACAGAGACGTGACCCCATCCACCGTATTGCTGTAATAAACGCGTCCGTCGATTTCCGCGGCCAGTCCGTGATTGGCGCTGTTGCCGTTGGTAATACCGGTTTCTGTCATGGACGGCGTAGCAGGCGCCGGACTTGCTGATGTGCCCGGTGCGTTTGTGGCTTTTGTCCCGCCGGAGGAATCGTCGCCGATAAACCTTATGCAGATCACATAAATCATAATTCCTACAATGATGGCGGTAAATACCAGCGTAACGATATCCATGGGCTGTATTTTACGCTTCTGGCTGCCGCTTTTCTCACTGCTTTTCTGCTCCTGCTTCAGCTTGGAATGACAGTAGGAACACCGCTTTGCACCTTCCGGCTGTTTTTTGCCGCAGTTTTGACAACGCATACACTCACTCCTCAGTTTTAATCATACAACCTGTATTTTACAACAATTCTGTAAAATTTGATAGACATAATCACGACTTTTTTATTGCAGCCTGATTTTCCTCTTAACGATTATGCCGCGAAAGTCTCGGTTATATTTCTTTTTCTCTTCTGATAGGAAAAGGTCTTCTATGATTTTGTCTGCGATAGAAGACCTTTTCAAGTTATAAAAGTAGTTTCGGTTTTATTTTAATAGACTGACCAGTGTGTACTGGTAATGGTTGACAACCCATTTCCGCGCCATTCAAACAGCGACATAGAAGCACCGTGATCATAAAATGCGGCGATATCGCATTTTTCGTCACCGTTGAAATCGCCGGTGACCACCTTATTATCAATAGATAAAGCAGAAAAGGTGTCTGAGCCCCATATACCTCTATCGCCGTTCAAAGAAAATCCATTTGTTTTTGCAGCAAAGCAATTTGTTTGCAGCAGAAATATAAAAGCAATTAACGTTGTTATCAATTTTAATTGTTTCATTCTATCCCTTCCTTCTGTGCACTTTTTGCTTTATGCTTCAGTACGTTTATCACTTTTAGCACGATTGCCGATAAAAATGATAATACCATTACGCCGATATAAATCTTATATATCAGATACGTAGTTGTTAATGGCCATGGAAAACTTCCGGTTGGATGGTTTGCTGCATACAGTAAGAAAAGAGTCATAAATGCAAACATAGATAATCCGATTATCAGAAATACTTTTGATTTCATAAGGTTTTGCCCCCTTGAACTTAAATTCTTATAAACACATCAACAAAATTATATGATGTTTTACCAAGAAATCGGAGTGCACCATATGGATTTTTGCCCAGTGAATTTCATAAAAATATTACAAAAAAATAGCTTATTTGTCAAGAAAGATTGAGCTCTCGCATGTAAATCACGCGGATCTGTCGGCAATATTGACGGTTTTAAATGCCGGCATCGGCATTCCCACAAATTTTATTTGTTTCACCGGTCCGGCCGTGGTATAATCAAAAAAATACCGCGAAAGAGGAAAATTTTGTGGTATACTATTTACCCGGATGCTAAGATGGCTCCGATTCGGATAAAGGCGGCATGTTCCGCATAAAATACAATCCTGTGCCGGCCGCAGGGCGGACAGCCTTTCCCGGCGGCATTCTGATTCTGCGGCATTTTTGCGTAGCCGCTTATGTTTGGAAAGGTAGAATCGTTTATGATAAAAAAACGTGGATTGCTTGTATTGACGACGGTCCTGTGTTTTCTGTTTGCTGCCGCGCCGCGTGCTGTTTTAGGGGCGGAACGCCTGAACGGAGCGCTTTCCGTCCAGCAGGCAGAGGCCGGCGGCTCCTTTGCCGTGATCCTGCAGTTTCAGAGCGACGAACCCGTTTCAGGCTTTCAGGGAAGACTGACGTATCCAAAGGAATATATCAGCGGCGTAACGGGCAGCGGCTTCGGTGAAATGGATGCATTTGAGATTGATTCTGAAAACGGCAGCATAGAACTGGGGTTTACGGCCGCCGGACCGGAGGGCGCGGCGCAGGTTTCCTGCGGCAGGGCAGTTTTTGTGCTGCAGCCCAATGTTCCTGCGGGAACGGAGATTGCCGTAAAAATCAGTTTGCTTGAAATTACGGATATCAGCCAGATGGTCCCGGAGGGCTTTGAGCCGACAGAGGAAACCCTCAGGCTTACGGTAGCGGGTTCTGCCGCGACGGCAGAACCAGAACCCACGCAGACGCCTACGCAGCGGCCGGAAACGCCGGCGCCGGAAAAGACTCCAGCGCGGACGCCGGAGCAGAGTACGCCGACAGCCGCGCCGCCGGAGCAGAGCAGCAGCCCGCTCAAAAGTGCGGCTCCCAGCAGCGCCGGCGCACTCCCGTCT
>USLW01000124.1 GCA_900555605.1 uncultured Clostridium sp.
TTCTTGTATCCGGTTCAGTACACGCGCCTGAAAAGGCGGCGCATCTGGAATTTCATATGCGCGGGGAGGAAAGCCTGAATTTGTGTCTGAGCTGCCTTGCCGTATGCGGTCTGCATGCAGGTGTTATGCTCCGGGGAAACAGACATGTTATCTATATGAAGGACTCTGAGCGCATTTCCGCTTTTTTGGCAATCATCGGCGCGCATAAGGCAATGCTGGATTACGAAACCGGAATTGTTCTCAAAGAGGTGCGTAATCATGCAAATCGCGCCGCGAACTGCGATAACGCCAATTTGGAAAAGACCGCTTCCGCCTGTGTAAAGCAGACGCGGCTGATTTTAGAAGCAAAGGAGAGGGGCTTGTTTGACGATCTGCCGCAGCCGCTGCGTGAAATCGCCGCGCTTCGCCTGTGCTATCCGGACTATAACCTGACGGAGCTGGGGAAAATGCTGACGCCTCCGCTCAGCAAGGCAGGCGTCAGTCATCGGATGAAAAAGCTGGAACATATTTTACACCAATCTATCTAAATAAAGCGACAGAGCCCTTCGCTTGTAAAAATTTTTAATTATTTCCCATCTGCCGCTATTTCCCGGGAAATACCTGTATGATTATAGTGTCACGACTTCGGTCTTGGCACTTTTTTCTTTATATATGTCATCACTGCATGGCTGTCATATGCATCATATGCAGGCGCTGTGGTATTTACTACAACTTATGCCGACGGTTCGTTCGGCGGAATGGAGGTTTATATGGAGCTGAATTTTGAAAAAAGAGGCGGCATCCTGATTGTACGGATCAGCGGAGAGCTGGATCATCATTTTTCAGAGGAGATACGCCGGCGAATCGATAACGAGGTGCTGCGCAGTCCCTTCCGGCATGTGCTGTTTGATTTTAACGGACTGTCGTTTATGGACAGCTCCGGTATCGGCATGCTGATGGGCCGTTATCGGACGATCGCCCATTTAGGCGGAAAGGCATGGATTATATGCAATAACAGCAGGGTGGCCAGAATTCTCGAAATGTCTGGTGTGTTTCAGTATATTCACAGAGAAGACAGTCTTGAGAGCGCATTGCAGAAATGTCAGGCCGGATGAATGCAAAGGATAAAGAGAAAGGAAGGATAATCACCATGAACGAAAAGAAATCGATCAATCATATGAGTGTGACTTTTACAGCAAAATCTGCAAATGAGGGACTGGCCCGGGCAGTGGTCTCTGCTTTTGCGGCACAGCTTGATCCGACGATTGACGAGCTGTCCGACTTAAAAACGGCTGTTAGTGAAGCAGTAACGAACAGCATTATTCACGGGTACGGCGGATTTTCCGGAAGCCGGGAGGCCTGTGTAATCAAAATGGACTGTACTTTGTATGAAAATGCGGTGGAGCTGTGTATCACGGATTATGGAAAGGGAATTGAAAATGTTGATAAAGCGATGGAGCCCATGTATACATCCGCACCGGAACTGGAACGCTCCGGAATGGGCTTTACGATCATGCAGTCTTTTATGGACAGTCTGGAGGTGGTTTCTGAGGTTGGCGTCGGCACAAAAGTAACGATGTACAAAGTATTTGGTTCCATTTCACAGGGGTGAGGGCATGAGCGAGTTTAATGATGCTGCATCAAAAGAACTGCTGATGCGTGCCGGAGCCGGAGATGAAGGTGCCCTGGAACAGCTGGTTGAAAAAAATATCGGCCTCGTTTGGAGCGTCGTAAAACGTTTCCTGAATCGGGGGGCGGAATCAGAGGATCTGTTTCAGATCGGATCCATTGGATTGGTAAAAGCAATTCGCAATTTTGATACATCTTATGACGTTTGTTTTTCCACATATGCTGTTCCGATGATTGCTGGTGAGATTAAGCGTTTTCTGCGCGATGACGGACCGATTAAGGTTTCACGTTCTATAAAAGAGCTTTATGTAAAAGCAAAATCGACGATGGAAATGATGCATCGGGAACTGGGCAGAGACCCTACCGTATCGGAGGTGGCAGCGCGCCTGCAGGTTGAGCCTGAAGAACTGGCTGTTGCCATGGATTCCGGTCAGGTGCCGGAGTCCCTGTACAGCATTGTGAATGAAAATTCGTCTGCGCCGGTTTATTTAATTGACCGAATTGCCAATACCTCGGAAGGTGCCGAACATGTGGGCGGCAGTCTGAAAGAGGAGCTGTCATACGATACCGTAATTGACCAGATCACGATTCAAAGTGTGATTCAGTCTCTGGACCCGGAAGAACAGCGCATCATAACACTGCGTTATTTTAACGATATGACACAATCAAGAATCGCGGAACTGATGGGCATTTCACAGGTCCAGGTCTCGCGGCTCGAAAAAAAGATTTTAAATAAAATGCGGGAAAAGCTGAGCTGAAACAAGAAAAATGTAAAATGTATATTTTTTATGTGTTGCTGACAAAATATCTTCACTGAATATTTGCAGTTATATTCTGCAGATATTATATTTTGAAAAGGAGGCATTGCGCTGTGCGCCGCCGCACAGGCAAGCAAATTTCAACATGGAAGATAATTTACAGAATCTTACACAGAAGCAATATGCAGGAATGACCGACAGATATGCAAAGCCGTCTTCTTTAGGCAGAAATTGCCTTATGGCTTTTCTGTTTGGCGGTCTTATCTGTATCATCGCCCAAATATATCATGATATTTTAGTTTCCGATATGATGACAAATGCAGTGGGAAAAATCGATGAAGTATCGGCCGCCGCACTGACATCTTTATTCATGGTCTTCCTCGGCGCGCTGCTAACGGCCCTGAATGTATACGATAACATCGGCAGAATTGCCGGAGCCGGCACCATTGTACCGATCACCGGCTTTGCCAACTCAATCGTTTCTCCTGCCATGGAATTTAAAAGTGAAGGACTCATATTAGGAGTCGGTTCACAGATGTTTCAGGTAGCGGGTCCCGTGATTGTTTACGGAAGCGCTGCCTCCGTGCTGGCAGGACTGATCTACTTTTTATTCAAATGAAAAAAGGATGGGATGATTGATATGGCACATAAGATAGGAAAACAAACATTTGTAATCGATCGGCGGGTAATGCTGCGCGCCGGGGCCTGTATTGTAGGTCCGCTGGAAAAGGAGGGACCTCTGGGAGATTATTTTGATCAAAAGGCGGAAGAGGACTTCGGCGAAGACACCTGGGAAAAGGGAGAGGCGCGGTTTGTGGAAGCGACATACGGAAAGCTGATGGCACAGCTGAATATGGAAGCAAGCCTGGTAGACTGCATTTTGTCCGGCGACCTTCTGAACCAGTGCACAGCTTCTGCCTGCGGGCTGAAGCAAAGCGGCCGTCCGTTTGTCGGCTTATTCGGCGCATGCTCCACGATGGCGGAATCTTTGCTGGTAGGCTCTCTTTTAGTTGACGGAGGCGGAATGAACCATGTAGTTTGTATGACCTCCAGTAATTTCTGTTCATCTGAAAAACAGTTCCGGTTTCCGTTGGAGCTGGGCGGCCAGAGACCGCCTACGTCGCAATGGACCGTGACCGGAAGCGGCGCTGTTTTGCTGTCCGCGGAAGGGCAGGGGCCTGTAGTGACCTCCGTAACTCCCGGTATTATTGAAGATTATGAAATTGCGGATGCCAATAATATGGGAGCGGCAATGGCGCCCTCCGCAGCCTCCACGATTATTGCGCATTTAGCGGATACGGGCCGGGAAGCCTCTTTTTATGACCTGATTGTAACGGGAGACTTAGGCATTACAGGCAGCGGTTTACTGCGGGAGATCCTGCAGATGCACGGACACAACGTCTTTGACGAAACGCGTAAAGGCGCGCTTCCGGCGCCGATTCCGGAACACTGCGGCTTTTTTCATCAGGACTGCGGTGCTTTAATTTTTGATCCGCTGACCCAGGGTACGGCATCGGGCGGCAGCGGGTGCGGCTGCAGCGCGGTGGTATTGACCGGATATATTATGAAATTAATGCAGCAAAAAATACTGAATAAAGTGCTGTTTGTCGCAACCGGCGCTTTGATGAGCCCCGTGTCGGTGAAACAGGGTGATCCGATTCTTGGGGTAGCCCATGCCATTGCGCTGGAAAATTGCTGATGGGAAAGGGATGTTGAAACAATGGATGTATTGATAAAATATATTTGTGTATTTGCAATCGGCGGGGCGTTGTGTGCGATTGCACAGATTCTGCTGGACAAAACAAAGCTGACGTCGGCAAGGATTTTGGTAATATATGTTGTAGCAGGCGTTTTTTTGACTGCTATCGGGTTATATCCCTATGTTGTAAAGGCCGGATACTGCGGAGCCACAATTCCGCTGACAGGGTTTGGCTATGCGCTTTGCAAGGGCGTTTTTAAAGCAGTGGACGAGCTGGGCTTCCGTGGGATTTTTACAGGCGGCCTGGGGGACGTGGCCACCGGCATTGGAATGGGGGGGGTCTTCGGACTGATTGCGGCTCTGGTTGCAAAGCCGAAGAGCAAAGCGAAAAGACAAAAGTAAATAGGATTGAAAAGTCTGTGCGGCTTCTGCTGCGCAAACGAGGTACAGCAATTGAAATATCGCGTATTTATCTGGCTGCTGCCGGTCATTGTGGGCATATCTTTCCTGCGGATTTATTTTGATACATCCGGAGCGCGCACAAGGGCCGGCACGGATTTTTCTGCGGCACCGCAGAAAATCCGTGCCGTATCCGGTTATGTCTATCGCGCCCCCTGGAACAGCAGCGGTCAGTTCGTTTTCGTATCAAAAAATTTCCGTGCATTGATGATTCCGGAGGACTTTAAGGAGGAGGCGCTTCAAAGGATGGAACGCGGATGTACCGTACGTCTTTGCGGAACCTGCAGTCTGCCCGAAAACGCAAGAAATCCCGGAGAATTCAACCAGTCCCGCTATTTGGCGGGTAAAATGGTCCGCTATATCATAAGGCCGGGTCCCGGCGACATTACATATCTCAATGAAAAGGGAATCCGATGGCTGCCTCCGGCTCTGCTTGCCTCCCGCGTAAGAACTTCTGTCAGGACCTGTCTGACGGAGCTGCTGGGCGGACGTATCGGCGGTTTTGTTCTGGCGGTTATGACAGGCGAGACTGCCGGCATTGAAAAAACTGCAAAAACGCATATGCGCGCCTCGGGGATGTCTCATTTAATGGCGGTTTCCGGCATGCATGTCGGATTTTTACTGACTGTCTTCCGAAAAATCTATGCCAACCGGTATATGGGCTGGACACTGCGGAATCTGCTGCTGTTGATTCCCATTATATTTTATTTTTTTCTTGCGGATGCTTCTGCTTCGGTATTTCGGGCCTGCATCATGTCCGGCTATGCAGTTCTGGCAAGAGGTCTTTTCCGTCCGTATGACAGCCTCAACAGCCTTGGCCTGGCCGGATGCCTGCAGCTGGCGTATAATCCGTATTTTTTATATGACAGCGGATTTCTTTTGAGCTATGGCGCAGCGGCATCTATGATTTTGATCCTGCCAAAGCTGCGCAGGGAGAAAAATATTTTATCGGAATCCCGCGGCGCCGTAAAGCAGCTTTATCTGGTGAACCGGGAAGCTCTGAAATCAGGAATTGCCGTAAATGCAGGGGTTTTCCCGATACTCTTATATCAGTTTCATCAATTTTCAGCTGTGGGACTGCTTTTGAACCTGTATGCAGCGCCCCTTGCGGGTGCCGTCTGTATCGGCGGATTTTTATTGTATGTCTTATCCAGCCTTCCGCTGATCCGCATATTTGCGCCGCTTTTTGCGTATTTGCTTGCGGTCTCAATCAGCTTGCAGCGATTGCAGGCGCACTGCCGGCGCCTGTGGGCACGGCGGAGATTCCATCTCCGGGCTGTACCTTTTTTATTCTGTATTATGGGCTGCTCATATTGATTTTTTATAAAAGGCTGCGTCAATCTCTATTTCAGGCTGTTCGAAAGAAATGGAAGCTTGCCGCAGCAGTCTGTCTCTGCGCGGGAATCGCTGTATTTTATTGTACTTATCAGACAAAAGTACTTGAGGTCCTGTTTTTTGACGTGGGACAGGGGGCATGTGCATTTATCAAAACAAATACCGGAATCCGAGGTCTGGTGGATACAGGCACGGGGAAAACCGATATTCCGCGGCTTTTAAAAAAGCAGGGAACCAAGCGGCTTGATTTTATCATCCTTACCCACGGGCATGCGGACCATGCAGGCGGCCTTCCCGATATCCTGTCGCAATGCGGTACGAAATATCTTTTTATACCGGACAATCCATCGGATGCAGGCGCCGTACAGGCGGAAGAAGCGGCAAAGCGCCATGGCACCGCGGTGGTCCGGATATCTGCTCCCTGTACATACCGATTCGGAAATCTAACGGTGCGATTCTTCTGCTTCCTGCCGGATACCGCCGGCAGCCGGGAG
>USLW01000125.1 GCA_900555605.1 uncultured Clostridium sp.
TAGAGCGGACCGCCATGGCGCGGTTCGGCGTAACGGATATGCGGCAGTTCTTTGAAAACGACACCCGCTTCTTATCGCAATTTTAATGCCTGCAGTCATATCACAGTGAAAGGAATGAAAATAAAATGAAAGCACCCTTGGAATGGTTATTGAGTTACACGGATGTAAAAATAAACGGCCGGGAGGAAATCCACGCGTTTGCCGGTGAGATGACGCTGAGCGGCACAAAGGTGGAAAGTGTGGAATCTACAGGCCAGCAGATCACCGATGTTGTGGTGGCCAAATGTATATCGGTCAGAAAACACGAAAATTCCGACCATTTGATGATCTGTCAAATGGATGTGGGCGGTCCGGAGCCGCTGCAGATCGTAACCGGGGCGCCGAACGTACGAGAAGGCGCCTATATCCCTGCGGCACTGGACGGCGCGGTGATTGCAGAGGGAAAGGTCATTAAAAACGGGAAGCTTCGGGGCGCAGATTCCTTTGGCATGATGTGTTCCTTTGAGGAATTGGGATTAGACGATAAGGATTATCCCGGAGGCATTCGGGACGGCCTGATCATTCTGCAGGATTTAGCGGATTTCAAAGAGCTTACAGAGCAGGAACTGAACGGTCTGATCGGTAAAAATATCATGGAAGTATTAGGCGCGAATGAAACCGTGATTGATTTTGAGGTAACCTCTAACCGGCCGGATTGCTTTAGTATGACCGGCTTGGGCAGAGAGGCTGCCATTACCATGAAGGGGCATTTTCAGAAGCCTGCCGTGTCCGTAAAAGAGGAAAGCCCGATCCGCACAGCAGACGTCTTATCTGTAAAAATCGCCGCGCCGGAGCTGTGTCCGCTGTATGCGGCCCGGGTGGTTACGGATGTAAAAATCGCGCCCTCTCCGAAATGGCTGCGGAACAGGCTGCGTGCCGCAGGGGTTCGCTCTATAAACAATATTGTAGATATTACGAATTATGTCATGCTGGAATACGGCCAGCCCATGCATGCTTTTGACAAACGGACGATCCATGAGAATGAAATTATTGTGCGCCGGGCAGAGGACGGAGAAACGATCCGCACGCTGGACGGCCAGGATCGCACCCTGGACAAGGATATGCTGGTGATTTCAGACTGTGCCGGCGCTGTGGCCGTGGCGGGCGTTATGGGCGGCGAAAATTCCGAGATTACGGCGGACACATCGGAAATCATCTTCGAGGCCGCGGTTTTTGATGGTGTTACCGTACGCAGGGGCGCGAAAAAAATCGGTCTGCGGACAGAATCCTCTTCCCGCTTCGAGAAGGGGCTGGATCCTATAACCTGTTATGAAGCCTTGGAACGGGCGGCGCAGCTGGTGGAGCTGTTAGGCGCCGGAAAGGTCTGCAAGGGAATTGTGGACTGTATGCCTGCGCCTAAAGCAGAGCGGCGCATTCCGTTTTCGCCGGAAAAAATCAACGCGTTTCTCGGCATACACGCTTCGGCAGAAGAAATGACGCATATTTTAACCCGGCTGGAATGCAGAACCGACCTGAATGCAGGCGTCGTCATTCCGCCGTCCTTCCGGGATGACCTAATCTGCAGCGCGGATATTGCTGAAGAAATTGCCCGTTTTTACGGATATAATAAGATTGAATCGCGGCTGCTCACCGGGTGTGAAACCACCCTCGGACAGCGGAATCGAAAGCAGAAGCTCAGCGACCAGATTCGTGCCGGTTTGTCTGCCATGGGGTATCACGAAATGCTGACATTTTCCTTCATCAGTCCGAATGTATTTGACCGGCTGCGGCTGCCTGCCGAAAGTCCGCTGCGGGATGCGGTGGTGATTCGCAATCCCTTGGGAGAGGATTACAGCATTATGCGTACAACTATGCTGCCATCTATTCTGGAATCTCTCGGCACCAACCATGCGCACCGCGTTGCAGAGGCCAGACTGTTTGAGCTTTCTTATGTATATATTAAGCAAAGCGCGGACCCGGAGGTCCTGCCTGCACATCGGCAGCTTGTAACCTTCGGCGGGTATGCATTCTCCGACTTCTTTGCATTCAAAGGCCACGTAGAAGGCCTGCTGCAGAAGCTGAAGATTAAAAACTATGAATTTGAACCGGAACGGGAGAATCCCTCCATGCATCCGGGAAGGACCGCCCGTCTGTATATCGGAGGCGAGGAGGCCGGATTCTTCGGCCAGATCCATCCGCAGACAGCAGAAAATTGGGAGTGCCCCGAGCAAACATATGTGGCGTGCCTGCTGTTTGATGTGCTTCTCAAGTATGCCGTGGATATCCCGAAGAATCAAGAGCTGCCTAAGTTTCCTGCCGTTACGCGGGACCTTGCCGTTGTGCTTGACAGGGAGACGCCCGCAGGGCATGCCGAACGGATCATCCGGGAGCGCGGCGGGAAGCTTCTGGAGTCTTGTACGCTGTTCGATTGCTATGAAGGCGCGCAGGTACCGGAGGGGAAGAAGAGCCTGGCCTATTCACTGTCTTTCCGTGACGCGTCCAAAACGCTGACGGATGAGGATGTTAATAAAACGATGAAAAAGATTCTGAACGGGCTTGAGACGAAGCTGCAGGCTGTCTTGCGCAGCTAACGTGCGCGGAAAATGCACTGGGAAGAGTGATATGCGCGCCGCCCTGCGGCTGCGGCGCGCCGGCGATCATGAGAGAGGAGCGCTGTGATGAGTATTTATACGTTTCTAAAGGATACGGCTGCAGATGATACGGGATTTGTGGGGGACACCTGTGCCCCTCTGCCGGATCAGCGTGATTTGGTGCTGCGTGCAGGTGAATCCTGGGTTCCGGGTGCATACGAGGGGATTATTCTGCGCAGTACGCAGCGGATCAAACGCTCCGCCGCGTTTAATTTTTTCTTTGCCCAAACAATTCGGCGGCAGATTCATGCTCCGACAGAGGCGCGGCGTGCAAAAATTGAACGCACCATTTGTGAGAATTCCGCGATTGCCATGATCGATCCGCTGCTTTCGTTTTTACATAAGTCTGGGCCGGAGCGGTCGGCAGTCCGCGATACGGCGCTTTTGCTTGTGAAAGAAAGCGAGAAGCGTGAGCTAGTCAAGGTTGGAATTGCGCTGCTTGGGCAATACGGGGAGACGGAGGATAAAGCGCTGCTGCGATTGCTGGGAAGTCACGAGGAATTTGCCATGTATGCGGCTGTCGCAGTCCGAAATCTTCTGCCGCAGAATGAGGCCAACGCCTTCTTGCTCGAATTAGCCGGCCGGCTGCACGGCTGGGGGAAGATCGCGGTTATCTATGAACTGAACTATTCGCTGCAGGAAAGCCGGGATTGGGTTCTGCGCCGCGGGTGTAAAAATGACATCGCGCTGTCCTATTTAGCGAATGTCTGCGCCATCAAAGGAAAAATGGCGGATGCACTTACTGCCGTGCAGGCTTCGGAGGCATTGCCTGACGAGGAGCTGCTCAGGGGTATCTGCGATATTTTCAGCGGACTTTTAGAAGAACATCCGACCAATGACGGAATTTCGGACTATCCGGATGCATATCGGGCTTCTGCCGCCTTTTGTGGTATTGCTGCGGCGCACCCGGAGCTGACGGAACAGGACTGCCGGATTCCGCGGATTTTAAAAGCATTAGAAAAGCATGGCCTGAACCGGGAATTGCCTGCCGCGCAGCAGCGCTGACAGCCGGTCCTCTGAAATAGGGCCATGCAAATATTTGCCTTAAAGAGGGAAATACCCTAAAATTTATTGCCGGAACAGCCTATTGTCTGGCGGCAGAAGAATTTATATGATGTAAATGTGTATCATAACTTCGTGTAAAACAGCCGTGACACAGATAATGGAGGTTCGTAGTGTTATGTTTTTAAGCTGTCTGAGAAAAATGATCAAGGGCTCGCTGGCCGTATGCTTGGCATTCTGTATGTTTTTCAATACGGGATGCAGCCGGAATGGGGAGCCGTCGGAATCGGCAGAGCCGTCCCAAGCGCCTGTGCCTACTGAAAGGGTCCCGGTTTATGAAGAAATTCCGGAGCATTTTTATGTGGATACCGGCCGTCTGCGCCGCAACAATCTGACAGAGGAATGGACTGTCAATGAAAGCCATATCTTAAACGGTTTTTATAATCTGTACAATCCGGAGATTGTAAAAGTTGAAGGTGAGGAATATCCTTATAAAATGTGGATATTCGGAGAATCTACCACCACCCATGAATATACCGGATATGACTCGATTTTTTACGGCAGGGGCAAGAATCTGAATACGTGGGAAATGTACTGCGGTGAGGAGAACGGTGAGATCAAATGGGATGCGACCATGAATGTATCGCTTTGGGAGCCCATCATGGTTCACGCGGATCAGTCCTATGACTCGGTCCATAACGGAGACCCCTCCGTGGTATATAAAGACGGCAGGTACTACATGGCATTTTCCTCTGTGGGGTTTGATAACCGCGCCGGCATTACGTATATTATTAATTGTATTATGGGTGCTGTTTCAGATGACGGGATTCATTGGGAAAAGTCTCAGGCGCCGATTCTGATCTGGGATAAAGAATATGAGGAGGGATGGGTCGCCGGAGAAGCGAATCCGCCCAGCGTGGGCGGCTATCACAGGCCGTCTCTGATGTATGACGAGCAGGAGCAGATCTGGAAAATGTGGTTTGATTACTATCTGCCGGGGACCTTCCTGTCCATGGGGTATGCGGTTAACAACGGCGATTTTATGAATCCGGCCGATTGGAAAGAGATTCATGCCGGAGAGGATCCGCAGCTGAAGGACTGGCCCAACCCGGACGTTATTCAGATTAACGGAACCTACTATGCATTTTCCGACTGCCCGAAATTCGGTACCGGCCAGGGACCGCAGAACGACCGGCGCATCGTCATGGCGACCTCTCCCAATGGCTGGGACTGGACGGTGGAAGGCTATATTATGCCTGAGGACAGGAAATACGGTACCCATCTTCCGCAGGCCTTCACCGAAACCGTGGACGGAAAGACGTATCTGTATATTTTTTATTCACTCACAACACAGGATACGCTGCCGAAATACAGTGCCGCAAATTATGTATGGAAGATTCTTGAATGAAGCATTTCAAAGCAGCGGAAATATCCTGCAGCAGCATCCGGCGGTCCCGCAGAATTCAGATTTGGGGCCGCTTTTTTGTTCCGAAAAATAAAAAACGCCCGTTGACATATTGCGACATACATGATATAATTACAAACTGCGTTGTAATCTCTTGGCGTGGATGTGAAAGAATTCCTATATTTCTTCTTTATTTTAAAAGGAGTTCTAAAGCATTGACTGTGAGATGATTATAGCACGGCATATGGGATTTTGCAATACCAAATATTGTATATTCCTTGTGTGCGTTGGGATTTTGCGATTTTAATCGCGATACGCCTGTTTAAAGTATGTGCAGATGTGGAATAATTATGCAGGCCGGGCTATCAAAAAATTTGAGGTGATCATCAGTATGGTACATGCGGTAAAGTATGGACGGAACGAACGAATGAGCTACTCAAGAATACAGGAAATTCTTGACATGCCGAATTTGATCGCAGTCCAGAAGGATTCTTACAGGAACTTTCTCGAAGAAGGACTCAAAGAGGTTTTTAAAGATATCTCCCCCATTTCCGATTATTCGGGAAACCTGATTATGGAATTCGTTGATTATTATCTTGAAAATAAAACGAATTACTCCATTGAGGAATGCAAAGAAAGAGATGCCACCTATGCGTCTCCGCTGAAGGTAAAGGTCCGGATTCTGGACAAGGAAACCGGTCTGATTAAAGACGATGTAATTTACTTCGGTGATTTTCCGCTGATGACAGAAAACGGCACCTTCATTATGAACGGCGCGGAGCGCGTGATTGTGAGCCAGCTGGTTCGGTCCCCCGGCGCATATTATGAAAAAAATTACGATAAAGCAAAAGGAAAATATATTACCTCCTCCACGCTGATCCCCAACAGGGGCGCCTGGCTGGAGTTTGAGATTGATTTCAGCGACGTGATTTATGTCAGAATCGACCGGAACCGCAAAATCCCTGCGACAGTTCTGCTGCGGGCGCTGGGCTACGGAGAAAACCAAGATATTATTGATTTGTTTTCCGTAAAGAAGGAGGAACTGGATCCTGCCTTTGCAGGGGATCAGGACGATTTCATCCTGGATGAGAGACTTTTAAATACCATGCAGAAGGATGCCACGACGAATGAGGAAGAGGCGTTGGTGGAAATTTATAAAAAGCTGCGTCCTGGTGAGCCTGCTTTGGTAGAAAGCTCTCGGTCGCTGCTGCTGGGGATGTTTTTTGACCCGAAGCGGTATGATCTGGCGAAGGTGGGACGGTATAAATTCAATAAAAAGCTGTCTTTAGCCGCGGGAATCGCGG
>USLW01000126.1 GCA_900555605.1 uncultured Clostridium sp.
GGCGGTGCTCCGTTTTTCCGCACGCCTGTCAACAGTTCACGTTCCCAACGGTAATAGGTGGCTGTCGTAACACCCCGCTGCCGGCACCATAGTGTATTAACAGGTACTTATCTTTCCTGTCGGTGGCGCACGTCATTCAGCCATTCGCCCCTGTACTTGAAATAGCGCGGACCGGCGACAGAGTATTTGCTGCCAGTGAGCAGCTGAGCCAAAGCCGAGAGTGAGTAGATCTGCCCTTGATAGCTCACCGTTTTGTCATCCACTATCGTGCATTTGATTTCTGGGTTATTGCAGTACTCGATCTCCTCACCGGGTTGAATGTTACACATGGAGAAGCGGAAAGGAGACTGACGCTCTTTGT
Organism: uncultured Clostridium sp.; assembly: GCA_900555605.1. Classification (GTDB taxonomy): domain Bacteria; phylum Bacillota; class Clostridia; order UBA1212; family UBA1255; genus UMGS1851. Next base: position 362 of record USLW01000126.1, read on the forward strand.
GCTCGTCGTCGATCTCCTGCGCGGTTTCCTCCGCCTGCTTCTGGGCTTCATCCATAGCAATTCGTTTCAGCTTGTCCGCGCAGCCATGGATCTCCGCAATGGCCTCCAGGATGGAATAGGCGTCTTCCGGCGACATGGCATAGAACTCACGGATACGCTGCTTTCCATTGAAGTTCTCGATGGAACGTAGGTTGGGGTTCAGCTTGTCAATGATGCTGTGAATCTTCAGATCAGAAAGCCGCGAATTGACCTCATAGGTTGCGTAGACCCGGAAGGCAAAGGGAATACACTCGCTCCGGTTGAGTTGCAGTAACCGCTTGTCGATATCGTCTGCATATCCAATTTTAACATATTCGGGAAAAGACGGATTGGTCAGTATGTAAATAACTCCTGTTTTATCCATGTAATCTCCTCCGGTTCTTTCGCTTAAAATATAGCACCGTCAAACAGTCACTCCGCTAATGCTTTTCTAATAATCTCACTTCTTCGAGAAGCTATTTTTTCTAAAGACCCTTCCAATTCTTTTATAGCCATTTCATAGTCTGCTACTTTCGACATAGCGTTGTTTTGTATTGAAATATCAGGAACGGTAAATGCAATTCCATGCACTCTGTCGATGGAAGCACGATACGACCGGGAGAATCCCATTTTTCTACCTTCGACCTCAAGAATATGAGCAAGATAACGTGGATTTACTTCAGAGTTCTTGCAGCGGAGGACGCCGCAGTGATCTGTGGGATAGAACGGCATATCTGAAGGCAAATAGCTGGTCATCCAGTCTCCGTCAATTCCCCACAGCACAGAGGGCGCGGAGAAATCCGTAATCAGCAATTTATCAATAAATCCAAACGGCGCAGTGACATTGGCGCTGTAAACGGGAATTGTACCATTCGATGCAAGTTCTTTGTCCAAAACTCGCTTGCCAATAGCAACGCTGAATTTTTCTGTATCAGACAGGCTCAGTCTGTTCCCCTCCGTGGTCGACATAACAGCATCCAACTCTGCAAACAAATCGGCTGTCTTCTGCCTGTAGGTCTCAATGCTCATACGGGTGGCATTGTATTCCTCGTCGATTTTTGCACATTCGTCAATAACCTGTTGCTGGACTGGAATGGGCGGAACCGGAATCAGCATCTCTTCATAAAACGCTGCAGGTACACGACGATGTCCACTTGCTCCAGTCATTGCATCCTCAGCAGCTTTACGCACCGTAGTTTGGTTGAGGAGAAGAAAGAGAAACTTAGTGAGAATTTCGCTTGCATGGCATCTAAAAGTATGGAACTCGCTACTACCAAATCCGATACCGTTCGTCAATCCCTCCGCAATTGCGCATTTTCCATTTTCCATGCATGGGGTTATTTTCGCAATAATGAAATCTCCCTCAGCAAAGTATGTATATCCTCCATTGCATACTTCGCCGTAGGGACGATCAACTTTTCTTTCAATAAATCCTTCGCTGCTTACAGAGGCCATATCGATAAACGAAACAAGCAAATCGTCCGGAGTATCGTGAATCTCGGTTTTTGAGGTATTCAGATCACAAACTGAAGCAAGTTTTACCAATGGATACTTGCTTGATATATGGAAAGCTTTCTTAACGCTTGTTCTTAGAGCCTTGTTGAAATTAACTCTCGAATAATCAAGCATATTCTTTGTATTGACAACGGACGCATAGGTGGCCTGTTCTTCGTTGAAAGAAGGTGCCATTCCATCAAAAGACTTCTTGATGGAATGAGCAAGAGTCCCTTGTGCTACTCGATCTGCATCGTCATACATCTTTCCGCCTGGCGTGATGATCTGAATGCCCTCGTTACCCTTGCGGTTTGACCAGTCATATCCGAGGAATTCTTTCTGTGCCTTGTTGTCTGCCGGAGCCGTAATGATCACAGTTGTCTGCTGATACACCAGCGAGAAATAAAACAGCTTTTCCCGCTCAATGGAGTAAGCGTACGAATACAATTTTTCCAGATACACGGCTGCCTGCTCATCAGCACTTTTCTGCTGATATGCTTTTGTTTTCAGCAGGTTCTTCGCATCTGCGGAATCGGCAAACGCCGTCACATACATTTTGAAGTATTCTGATCCTTCCAGGTCTGCAACGGAAAGGGATTTATTCAAAAAGGCTCTGTACTCATTCTCGTCGATATCAATCTGTGCAAGATATGCCTCGAAAATGTCCCTATCTTTCCATCCGGCAAGCTCCGCGCCGCTGAAAATCGCATCCACAGAATCCGCTGACAAGTCAATCTGTTTCGGCGGTTCATTGAATTTTTCCAGAAACATCGCAACGGTATTGGTCCCGGTCGCGCCAAAGGTTTTGGAACCGAAAGCGGCAATTCCTCGGATATAGAAATTCTGCAAAAGCCGCTCCCTGGCTCCGGTATAGCTTGCACTGTCATTTGAGAGAATGGAACTCGGCAGGATCACCGCTGCGACTCCCTGCGGCTTTAGCAGCTGTGCAATTCGCTCCACAAACAGCGTTTCGATCTCTCCGCCATTCATGCCAATCCGGTCAAGAAGGGTAAAGCTGTTGTTCTTAAGTTGTAAATGCTGCTTGAAATCTTTTACCGCATATGGCGGATTAGCCACCAGAATATCAAAAGTGCCGTTCTCAATCCCCTTGTCAGGCGCATTTTCCAACCCGTCGCCGAAGATAATGTTGCCCTCTCCCGCGCCGTTCATAAACAGCGATATTTTTGCAACGTGGGCAAGACGATAGTCTTTTTCGATTCCGTAAATGTGATCTCTGACCCATGCATTATTTCCATCTGACTGTACAAAATAATTGATCACTTCGATAGCTTCCGTCAAAAAATGTCCGGCCCCGCAGGCGTAGTCAATGACCTTTGGATAAACGTTTCCCCTATCAGACTTTACCATCCGATCAACAGGCAGACTATCCCAAATGAACCGAGTGATTGGTATCGGCGTAAAGAATTGTCCTTCATTTTGCTTGAACCCCTTGTTCAGCAGCTGTTCAAAGAGATCGCCCAGGAATTGATGCTTGGACGGATAGACAATTCTGTATTTTTCAAACAACTGCACCATCTCAACAAGAATCTTTCCGTTTTGATAGAACAGTTCTTCATTGTGGACATCTTTGAACGCAAAATCATTGTTCGAATAGAATTTCAAAATACGGATCGTATTCTGAAGATCCTCAATCGCTCTTTTGCGTTTGGAACCGGTATATGTTGAGAATAGCCATTCTGGATAATCAGCAGAAACATAGAGTATTTCCTCACGCATGAATTTCTCCATACCGTCTCTGTGGAGTCGTTGGAGTCGATCTTGCAGAGTCTCGTATGTATCCGTTCCTTGCTTATACTGAAATTCTACTTCGTCGTCTTCATCCTTTATGCTTTCATCGACAAGCTTACAAATGAACAACGCGACAAGCCTGTTGAAAGCATTTTCCTTGTCACTTACATTATTGTGCCGCAGGATTTCTTCAAATTTATTGACAATTTTGTCATCTGGCGTGAAATCGCGAAGGTCCTTTTTCCGAAGCGGTTTTACCCCAATTTGATAGGCAACGGAATCCTTGGAGAAGATCAGATCATCATGGATCTGCCTTCCATAGGTCTCTTTCCAGGCTTCATACTTGGCTGATGCGGTGTTCGCATCCCGATAAAGCTTGATGGACTTATCCTTTTTTGAAAGCAGGACGATATTTGCGTCGTCGGAACAGTCAATCGTAGATGCTTTATGTACAATACAGCCGCCCTTCAAATCAGAGGCATACAAAACAAGCCATTTGCAAGACTGCTCCTGCTGCCAATAGGAGAACAACTGCGCTCCGTCGTTTTTGGTATTATTAAGTGCTTTGTCGTACGCTTTGCCCTAGGTTTTGCACTCGATAATGAAAAGCATATTTCCGCTTGTGTCGGTCACGCAAATATCGGCGCGTCCACCCTTAGGGACGTGCCCGAGATGCCATTCTTTTTCCAGCTCTATATGCTCAGGACGATACTCTTTTAACAGGAGCCGACATACGCATTCAAATACAACGAAGTTCTCTTTCTTATCAAAACCATTGTTGCGCTCTCTGCCCTTTATTTCATTTGGATAAATCAGCTTTTTTGCGCGGAAATCTACTTTCAGGCTGCACCCAATTTCAGGAAATACCTTCTCATGTATATCGCCATGCGCAACAAATCCCAGAGTTTCTAAGGCGTCTTTCAAATTTGAAACATCTATCATAATCATCTGCTCCTTGCTCGTTCTATAATCCAAGGTACCGAAACGCTATCGGCATTATTATAGGCTCCCCTAATTCTTCAGCGCTGTGATGGGCACCACATACACGCCGTCCTCGCGCTGGTAGGCATAGGGGGAGGTGCCGGTCAGAACCATCAGGAAGGAGGGCTCTTTCATTTTTGTTGTATCGATCTTATCAGCGACCGTCTTCAGCGTATGCGCACCTTCCTCAATGAGCCTGTCTCCACCGAGCTTGACCTCTACAAGGCCGTAGCTTCCGTTGCGCAGGTGGATAACAGCGTCGCACTCCAAGCCCTCTTTGGTGCGGAAATGATACACGCTGCCGTCCAGTGCTTCCGCGTAGACGCGCAGATCGCGGATGCAGAGCGTTTCAAAGAATAGGCCGCAGGTTTCAAGGTCGTTCAGCAGATCACCTGGGCCAATGCCCAGCGCTGCAGTGGCGATAGAAGGATCAACAAAATAGCGCGTGTCAGATGTGCGGATCGCTGTCTTGGAGCGAAGATTCGGACTCCAAGCAGGGCAATCCTCTATCACAAAGATCTTTTTCAGCGCATTCGTATAGGAAACAACGGTATCCTTACTCAGCTCCATATCGTCGCTGACGTTGATATCCTCGCAGATCGTGGTGTTCGGTGCCTGTGTTCCCTGGTGACGCGCAAGAGAACGCATTAAGAGCCGTGCACGGGTCTCATTGCGGGAAACGCCGTCCACTCGGCTGATATCGGATTTCACAACTGCATCCAGGTAGTCAAAGGCTTGTACCAGTGCATCGTCGCCCTTCAGGAAAGTCGCTTGCGGCCAGCCACCGCGACAGATAAGAAATGCGATATCCTCCAGTGTAGACTTGTTTTCCACAAAGATTGGTTTATCATCGGAGGAAAACAACGCACCGAGACTGACTGCGCCGGAGGACTCACCGGACTCATACAGGCTCATGGGCCGCATCTTGATCCACGCAAAGCGACCGGTGCCCGTATGATGCACCTGCTCCCTCTCCGCAGGCACAGCAGAACCGGTCAACAGAAAGTGCCCGAAGCCATCTCGGTGATCCACTTCAAAGCGCACAGCATCCCACAGCTTGGGTGCCATCTGCCATTCGTCGATCAGGCGCGGCGTCTCACCCTGAAGGAGGGAACGAGGACTGATATCCGCCAACTGGAGGTTTTGCTTTACCCGATCCGGGTCGCTCATATACAAAATGCTGGTGGCACGCTGTTCGCAGGTGGTTGTTTTGCCGCACCATTTCGCTCCTTCCACAAGGATCGCTCCTTTGTTTCTCAGGCGATTCACAATAGTCACGTCAATCACTCTCGACTTATAACTTGCCATATAGAGTCCCTCCATGCTATAGAATGACTATATTATAGATTATAGCGAATCAGCGTGTCCAATTCAAGGAAATCCTTTGATTTGGCAAAAATATTTTCTGCGATACGGCGATATGGCAACCATCGCATCGATGCTGATTTGTTCCTCACATCGACGCCATCAAATCTGAAAATCAGTTTTCGCAGCTTTGACGTTCCCTTCCGCTCGCACTATTCTTTTGGTGATGAAAGAAACCAATAAGGTAAGCACAAGAGAAGGCACGATATGTACAATAGATTTGCAGAAAGGCGCAGACGACTCCTGAACGAATGCAGGGGCGGCATCTACACGTGGATGCTGCTGGCAGGGACTCAGGAGCCGCACTTTTATAAATAAGGGCTTGGGATTATCCCAAAATCGCCGCGTGCACG
>USLW01000127.1 GCA_900555605.1 uncultured Clostridium sp.
TGACCGCAGAGCAGAAGGGGAGCGTCAGCGCCGTGGAACTGTCGGAGCTGGAGATCTATAAAAAGGAAGAACGCCGCGCGGGCGAAGGCGCCGGAAATACAGGGAAAGCTTTTGACAGAGCTACCAAAGCGGCCCTTGATTTAAGCGGCGCAGCTGCTTCTGCCTCCTCCGAGAATCAACCGGCACAGAATGCCATTGATAGCAGCATTGATACAAAATGGGGCAGCAGTGAAAATTTCGTTCTTCCGCAATGGATACAGATCAAGCTGCCTGAAATTAAGGATCTTGCGGGATTTGCGCTAAAGCAGGATTATTATTGGTCTGATGTAACAGATATGACGGTGGAGGTGGCTGCAGACGGTGGCTGGGAAACCGTATATACGATGACCGACGGATGTCTGGACGAATTATTTGAAATTGATTTTGATACGCTGTGGAATACAGATACCATCCGATTCACCTTCCTTCAGGTCGGCGACAGCTGCAAGCGGGAGGAAGGCGGCGCGCCTACTACCAGCATCGATATGAAAGAGATCCTGTTATACACGGCGGAAGCTGTCGGGGCGCAGCCGCGGCCCACTGTGCCGGACCCGACGATACCCGCTACGGGAGAGCAGCGCGAGATTGTGTCTTTTCTCACAGCCTTTTTTATGGCGGGTGCAGCGGCGGTGCTGATCGCTGTGGTTCGGAAGAAGCGTACCGAACAATAAAGCGTCTTTAAAAATTACCTGCGTCACAAAATGGTGCGGCGGTCACACAGCGCGTTCTTGTAAACCGCGCTGCGGATCGCCGCATCTGTCTGCCGGACCTTAAACCGGACCTTAAAGCAAAGAACCTTCCGTATAGGGACCGTTGATCAGCGTATTTTTGTGGATTTTTCGGTACCTGTACGGAGAGGTTCCGATTTTCTGCTTGAAAATTCTGTTAAAATAAACTGCGTTGTCGTATCCCACCAAGGCTGGAATTTCGCTGATCCGGCAGTCTGTCGTGGCCAGCAGATGACATGCTTCCTTTAATTTGATCCGCTGCAGGATCTTGATGAAGCTGTCTCCTGTGAGGTCTTGGATTAGCTTGCTTAAATACGGTACGGAATAATTAAAATACTTTGCCGCATCTGTCAGCGTTACGGTTGTATAATGCTCCTGAAGATATTCAAGAATTTTGACTGCTGTTTCCCCCTTTTCCGACTCTTTGATTTCCTCTGCGCCGCTGCTCTTTTGAATCAACAGGTTGAACAATGAGATTAACAGGGCGTTTTTTACATAAGGGCTATTTTGCCCCTTCAATGCCTCTGCGATCAGAAACGTCATAATACCGCAGATTGCTGTGCTATCAGCGGCATGATACATTAAGAACTTCTTTTCCGCTAACGGCTTTGTATAAAGATGCTGCTTAATAAACCGGATCAGACCGCTTCCCTCCGGCGTGAAAGATAAAAGCGGCTCAGTACAAAAGGCTTTTTTTATAATGATATTGATTATGATACTGTCGTCCCCTACCCAGAGCTTATGATATACGTTCGGCGGAAGAATGCAGATGTCTCCGCCGTTCATTTGATACAGCCGTCCTTCAATGGTATTGTCCGTCTGGCCCTTTAACACATAAATCATCTCAAAATACGTGTGCTCATGCAGAAGGTCCGGGCTGTATCGAACATGCTTTCTCACTGTAATATCATGTTTGTAGTGATCGTCAAATAGGGTTCTGACATCGAAGGCGGCGACGTCCTCATAGACCTCGGGAATAATGTATTTCCGGATGTTTTTTGTTTCTGCAAGCAGCTTTTGCTTCTTTCCGGCATCGGCTTTTGCTTCATGATACTTCATATAAAATATTTCATCTTCACTCAGCGGTTCCAAATATGACAAATCTTCGGGTAAAGGGGGATGGATCATAGGAGGCTCCTGTTTTGCATTTAATTTTATGATATTATATTCCAATTCAAAAAAAGAATACAAGCAACTGATGAAAAAAAGTATATATATTTCTTAAATTTATGCGTGTTTTTATGAAAAAAGATTTTTTATAATTAAATAAAAGATGACGGAGACACCATTTCGGCTCAGCAGTGTACAATGCAGCGTTCATCGCTGAGAGAAGGGCGGAACCGTCTCCTGCAGAAGGATTGGCAGATGAAAATGCGGCAAGATTAATACTTTATATTTAGGAGGCTTTTTATGCAAATTCGCAAGCATGCGTTGACCCTTTTTCTTGCAGTGGCAATGATTGTGTCCTGCACCGTCCTTCCGGTCGCTGCGGAGGAGGAAAAAGTAGCTGTTTATTCAGAGAATTTTGATTCCTTTGCGAATCATTCCGAGGCACAAGTCGGGCTTTCAAAGGTTTGGAAGCTGCTGCTTGACAATGTTTGGGATGAATCCAGCGGATTTTCTTTGGCGGATCACAATGACGGCAAAGCGCTGAAGATCAGCTGGATCGGCGGAAGAATGATGCAGGCCCGGAATTTAGCGCTTCCGGAAAACTATGAAATTACCTTTCAGGCAAAAGGCGGCACTGACAGTGCGGCCGGCGGCTTTTTCTTCCTGCATGCATTGTCGGAAAATTATCAGGTTGCGCAGGTCTTTGATCTTTCGACAAATACCGTGCGGGATGCGGTGGTGGAGGATGTGGTCTCCATGAGCTTGTATGAAAGCGATGGAGACAGAAGCAGCGACTTCGGAGAGGGCGTGGGTTATGCCGGAATCTACATCAAGCTTCACAAAGATAAGCTTTATATCGCAGTGAAAACGGAAGAAGCACATTCTGCTTCTTACATAAAAGGAATCGGCAATCTGCGCTATGCGGCCCAGCTCCCTGCAGGCAAAAGCTTTGATCGGGATTACGTGGATATCAAAATTATAGAAAAGGATAAAAGGGTTTCTTTCTATGCAGGAGATACGCTGCTGGGAAGTGTTGTTTATTCTGAAGAGAACGGCGGATATTTTACAAAGGCAGTGATTTACGACGCGGCTGGAAAGGAAGCTGCTTCTACGGATCGTGCCAAGATCTGCACGGAGAATGTGATCGGTTATTCCGTGCGCAACAGCAGCATGTACCTGGATAATATTAAGATCGACTCTCTGAGTGGTTCGGTAAATACCCTCAAGGTGGTTCCGATCTATGATGAATCCTATGAAAAAGGCGCTGCAGAGCGTATTCTTGCAGATGTAGAAATTGCGTTCCGCGTAACAGCTGCCCCGGGGGATGCCTTTAAATCGGTGACTTACAAAAACATGCCGACCTATACAGGGGCAAATACAGCCTTCCGGTTTTCTGTATATAAATGGATGTTTGATTATGATACCACAATGGAAGGGGAACCGGTCTATGATACGGTAATATCGAATCATAAAGATTATCAGGATTGCGTGATCACATTTCCCGAACCGCTTGGCTCCGGCCATTACCTGGCGGTGCTTTCTGAAGGAAAGCAGGGAGACAATGATTCCTCTCCGGGCATCTGGCTGCATGAGGCGCCGGAGGACAGAGATATCTTGGTGTTTTATAACGGAGAAGAAAAAAGCTTCGGCTTGTTCGCGGAATGTACGATGATTGAGGGGGGCGACCCTGACGGAACGGTTGCGGACTTAAATGCAACGCCGACCCCTAACCCGCATGCGCCGACGCCATCCGCGGCAGAACCGACAGAAAGTCCTTCTGCTGCCACTGCGGATACATCCCCGGTCGCATCTACATCTGTGGTTCCGTCTCCGGTCCCTTCTGCTTCACCGGAGAATGCATCAGACACAGATGGGAGTCCGCTTCCTTATATTATTCTTGCGGTCTGTGGTGCGGTTATTATCGGAGCAGTAGTTTTTCTGATTCTCTTTAAGCGGAAAAAGGCAGGCAAATAGCAATCCGGAAAGCGCTGCGGCCAAATTGCAGGTTTAGAAACCGGTCATTTCAATCAATCAAAATAAGGAGGAATTTCCATGAAAAAAAGATGTATTTTTTCCGCAGTACTGGTGCTGTTCCTTTTGGCAGCTGCCATAGGGCCCATATCAGTCTTTGCGGAAGAAACAGAAACTCCCGTGCTTTATACGGAAAATTTCGATGCTTTTGCTGATGTAAGCGCAGCAAAAAGTGAATTGGAAAAATATTGGTACCTGGAGAGTGCTTTTACACTGGAAGAAGCCGGTACGGGAAAAGCACTGAAATTGGACTGGGCGGCTGCAAACCGTCAGATGATTTTAGAGAAGGTATATGCGCCGCAGGATTATGAAGTATCTCTTTGCGTTATGGGCGGATCGATTACACAAGAGGGCGGCTTTATCTTTCTTCGCACCAATTCCGCGATTGCCCACAGCTGGCCTAATACGTTATATGAAGCAGATCTGTGCCAGACAGACGGATTTACGTCCGGCGGTGTCGGCGTGACCGGAATTTTCCTCAAATTGCATGGGCCTAAGCTGCATATTGGAGTAAAAACCGCAGAAGCCGTGGATGATGTTTATCAAAAAGGAATCGGAAATCTCAGGCATATTGCGGACCTGCCTCAAGGTAAAGATTTCGGCCTGGAGTATGTGAATATTAAAATAACGGACCGAGATCACGTTGTTTCTGTTTATATAGAAGATGTGCTGGCGGCAACTATTACCTACTCAAATCCGGAAGGGGAATATTATACAAAGGCTGTCATCAAAAATGCAGACGGACAGATCGTCAAGCAAACTGAAACAGCCAGAATCGCAGTTGAGAATACCATGGGGCTATCTGTAAGGGGCAGTTACATGAATGTGGATGAGTTAACGATCCGCTCTCTTACCGGGATCGCACCGGTGGTTCTGCCTGCTGCCGCGCTTTATGATACAGATCAGCCCAGAGGCACACATTTTCAGGTGGGCGCCGACACAGAGCTGGCTATGAAAATAACGGTTGCGCCGGGAAAAGCGATGAAGTCGCTGACCTATAAAAATATGCCGACTTATACTGGACTGAAAACAGAGGTCACGTTTTCGGTGTATCAATGGAATACGGATTATACGTCCTCGCTGCAGCAGGCGCCGGTATACCGGGCAGTGGTATACGATCACAAAGACAATCAGGACCGCACCTTTGAATTCTGGAATCCGCTGCAGGCCGGTACTTATTTATTTGTACTTTCGGATGGTCGGAAAGGCGTAAACAACAGCGGCGCGGAAGCCGGCCCTCCCGGAGTCTGGCGTGCAGAGCCTTCAGATCGTTTAGGTGTTACGGTATTTGCCAACGGTGAGGAACAATCCTTTGCAATTTATTCGAGTATGGTACTGCTGGACGGCTACCCGATTGCGGTGGATCCCACAGAGCCTGAGCCGACGGAGCCCAATCCGCCGGAAACCGCAACCAATCCGCCGGAAACAAACGTACAAACCGGAGATGCGCAGATTTTTTTGGCGGGTGCGATTCTTCTGATTCCGGCCCTAACGATCGCCGTTGCATGGGTGATGCGCAGAAAACGTATACATGCGTAAAATAACAGCCTGCTGATAAGTGTAAAGTATAACAGGAGGCTTTCTGCAAGCTCTTGTTATACTTTATATCTATAAAATCATAAAGGGGATTTGATCCGATGCTTACAATTCCGCTAAGTCTTGCGAATATTCATGACGATAATAAAAAAACATATGTGCAGGATCTGCGTGCGTGCGGAGCGCAGCGTGTGCTGCTCACGATACAGGAGTTTTTTGAAGAAGGCGAGGAACGTGTAAAAGTTCTGGAGAACCTCAGGCGCAATATTGCATATTTTGAACAGGAAGGCTTTGACGTAGGCGTGTGGTGCAATACCCTCGGCTACGGGACGCGGCGGCCGGAGACCTTTCACAAAAAATTCGGCCATTGTACCCGGATTACGAATTTTGAGGGCCGGACCGGCATTGATACGGTGTGTCTGCTCAATGAGGATTTTGCAGAAGAAATACAGCGATGGATGATTGAATTTGCACAGGCCGGCGCAAAGCTGATCCTGATTGACGATGATCTCGTACTGTCTGTCCGCCCCGGTTTTACCTGTGCTTGTGAAAAACATCTTGCTTTATTTTCTGCGCATGCCGGCCGTTCCTTTGAACGGGAAGCGCTGCCCGGATTATTTACGGGAAAGCCCAATGCCCTGCGCACATTGTATATGGATTTACAGGGACAGGCTATGACCGGCTTCTGCATGAAGCTGAGAGTGGCTGTTGATCAGGTGTCGCCTGAAATCAGACTCGGCCTTTGTGCCAGTTATACCCATTTTGATCTCGAGGGTGTGGAGCTTGAAAAGATGGTCCGGCTGATGGCCGGTAAAACAAAACCGCTGCTTC
>USLW01000128.1 GCA_900555605.1 uncultured Clostridium sp.
CCACCAGCCGTATAGAACATGCTGCTGGCGATCCGGGCATTGTCCACTGCTTCAAGCTTCCGATCCTCGGAGTCGAACAGCTCCAGTACGCTGCCGTTTTCGTCTGTCATGACCACCGTTTGATAGTATTCGCTGAGGTCCTCGCTGTCATCCTCATACAGATCACTGTCTGAAAAGCGCAGTGCGGCCAGCATCGTATCTCCCAGATAGATTTCTACCTGATCGTTGCCGTTATCTTTTACCGTATACTGTAAAAAGGTTTTGGGATCCATGCCTGCGGGGTACGTAAATTCGTGATACGCAACACCCATTTTAAGTGCGTCCGGAATATAAGTCTTTATTGCAATTTTTACAGAATTTTCACCTGGAAAAATCCCGATTCCGCTGCCGCCCATATAAGAGGCGCCTTTTTTCATCGCATCCAGATACCAGTCCGACTCAAAAAAATGAATATGCATTTTGATGGGATTGGAAGCAGAATATTCTGAATGGAAGGGATTTTCGCGAAGCGCCGGTTCTGCTGCACGCACAAAGAAGCCTACACGCTCGAAGCTGCTTGTCAGGCGGATCTTAATCTGAAAGAGATACGCCTCTCCATCGTACATGACATAAGGCGATATAATCTGGGAGTACCCATTCAGCCGCAAAAAACGGTTTTCTCCTTCTTCGCATACCGCGGGGGCGTCACCCGCTGGATGCAGGTAACTCCATTCCGCAGCAAAATCTGTATCCGAAACGGAGCCGACGTCCATCGAAGCAAAATCTGCTTGATCCAAAATCTCCATTTCCGAAGGCTCCTCCGCAGAAGAAACTCCCAAAACGAACGAAAGCAAAAATACTGTCAGAAAACATAACAATACACTTTTTTTCATGGTATCCTCCATCCTTTCAAAAATTTTTACGTGAAAAAGTATCTTTCTCACGCGAAGCACTTACTAAACTTCATTATATTCCGAGGAAAGACAAATACTATTCAAAAAGTCCATATCATACCCTGCAAAAGTTCATTCCATAATCACGCGGCCTGCAAAAATACTTTTTATGGTTTCGATCAGCTGCGGATTTCCGCTCAGCTTTTCATTATGCAGAAAAATTTTATGGGGCGCCATGGTCACAAGCGAGGTGATCACCAGATCATCGCTGTCCTCCACATCCGTTAATTCCCCGCAGCCGGTCTGATCTACAAAATCATGTATATAATGATAAGTAATATCTGTGCCGTCGGCGTCCAGGATATGGTGGCAGCCCGCGGCATCCGCAACAAAATGGACTTCCTCAAGGGCAGGCTCCTGCAGCGCCACAAAGCTTTGCAGCAGTTCAATAAAAGCGTGATACTCCTGTTCACATACCATATCCTTCAAATAAAGCTCAGCAGCCGTATCGATTTCACCGAGCAGGTCCCGCAGCTGAAATGCAGTAAAGCCGCGAAGCACTAAAACATGAGAACCTTTGCAGAAGGCGGCCAGCCTTGTCTGTATCACACCGTTTTTTCCCGCAGCACTTCCTTCTTCAAAATCCGCACAGCCCCGGACAAACCGCACAGCCTTGTCCGCAACCTGACGGATATCATAGGGAATATCCATTTCAAACAGACTTTTATTTCTGACAAAAGCCTTTACACGGCTGACTGCGTAATCCGTCATATGTGCCGACCATAAAAAATCCGCGAGGACCCGGCAGAAATCCTGTGTCTCCCCCGGCGTGGCGCCAAAATGACAGCAGATCCATTCCCCGCCCTCGTCATCCGTTAAAAACAGATGCTCCCGTAATTGCTTCATCAGCACCTTTTTATATTTTCCAGCCGCAATACTCATCCCAACCATGCCTAAAAAATCCCTCCACAGCAGCAATATGGCCTCACCCCATTATATGCCCGCGGAAAGTGCATGGTTCTGCCGTTTCAAATACCGCAATGCCTCCGATATCCTCCGGAGGCTGTGCTGTCAGCTCCCGCAGTGCGGTTCCCGGCGGCAGGCAGGAATGTAAATTCCGGTCTGCCGTGCCATGAAGCAGAAATCCCAAGTCCGGATCATAGCCCGAACAGCCGCCGATCAGACCATGGTCATAGCCTCTCAGCAGAATTCGATCTGTTCCTATATAATAACGGCACGAAATGCCATGTGCTTGCGCTGCCCGTAAAATGCCCCGGTCAGATGTTACAAGCCAATCCGTTCCAACAGCAACAGACGAACACCCGGCGTATCCCTGCTTCACGTGGACAAATACCGAAGCGGCATCTGACCGGGCCGCAAGGGTCCGGATCAGCCCATCGGTATAATGGGTGTTATGGAAATACATTCTGCCCACTTTCAAAATGTTGTATGCAATATTTCCGGGATATTTCCCGCTTAAGCAGGAAGCGCCTTTCTGAACCGAGATACCGTATGCCGACAGCGCCTCCATTGCCGCTTCATCTGTCCCGGGCGCAAAGATTGCTGTCGATTGGTTAATTTTTGCCACCTGCATGTCCGCATGGCATTGCTCCGGCCGCGGTAAAATAGGATTTGCCCGCAATTCGATGACAGCACCCAATTCGGAAAGCGTCTGTTTTGCGGTATCGCAGGCATATTGACTTAATAAAAAAACTTTCATTCCGATAAAAAAACGACCTTTCCATTATTTTCTTTTATTTTAATCGTTCTTTCCAAAAAATCAATGGATATTATTATTCGCCGCGGGGATTCTAATCAATGGCGGTTTGTATTGAGAACTACTGCCGGAAAGGAGCTGATTACAGAATGGCTAGAACAGGATTAGATAGATTTGCATTGATATTAATCATTATCGGTGCACTCAACTGGCTTGCAGTTGGTCTATTTCAGTTCGATGTAGTTGCTGCTCTGTTTGGCGGCGTCGCATCTACCGTAAGCAGAATCATTTATTCTGTTGTTGGTGTCGCGGGTATCTATTCAATCAGTCTGTTGTTTAGAAACAGCCCCGCAGATGTCAGAGATTAAACACGAATTTCCAGTATGATTTACTGAATGCGGTGAATAATATGACTACCGGCAGCAAGAAACGCCGGTATTGAATAGCGGAGGTATTAGAAAGATGGCTAATAGCAAAAGTAAAACTGACTTCGATAAAATGAAGTACGAGATTGCCAGAGAAACCGGAATTAATCTGAAGGAAGGCTACAATGGCGATTTAACTTCTAAAGAGGCTGGAACAATCGGTGGAAACATCGTGCGTAAAGTGTTTGAAAGCTATACCGGAAACAACTATTTCACAGGTTCTAAGAATCAGTAATGAATCGCAAACCGGATCTATGGGTCGGAACGATTCCATGCTGGTCTGAGAATCCGAAAGATCAATAAATCTTAATAGTTATATTCCGCAAGGTATGAAAATAATCCGGGGGGATCTGGTGTCCGCCCGGATTTTCTTATGGCCCTGCAAGGCAGGTCTGCTGCAATCACGTTTCTTCGGAGGCATATTTTATGCTCCGGTTCCATACATAATGAAAGAATACATCTTCCTTTTGGCTTGAAAGGACCGGACCCATATGAAAATTCTGCTGTTTGTGATTCTTGCACTGATTGTTTTCGGACCGGAGCTGATGCCGCGCTGCGACTGCTGCGGCAGACTGAAGCCGCGTTTCCGTTTTCGCTACCACGTATGCGTCAGCGGAAGGCTTTCCCGAAAAGGGAATCTTTCTCTGTGCAGGCATTGCTGCGAGGCGGAGGATATTCAGTCACTCTCCGCCTACCGGAAAAGGAAGGAAATCGAAGATCGCTGGAAATACAAAGTTCGTTGGCAATTATGAAAAACCGCCCTGCGCTGTCTATGTATTTCTAAAGCTCTATCAATCCCAGACTGATCTGAAGCGCTCTATTGATTCGCTTCATCAGCACTTCATCCAGCCTGCAGACCCTCTCCCGCAGTCTCTTTTTATCAATGGTCCGCAGCTGCTCCAATAATACCACGGAATCCTTTGACAGCCCGTATTCTGAAGCGGACAGCTCCAGATGCGTCGGCAGCTTTGATTTATTTATTTGGGAAGTTACAGCCGCGACAATGATCGTCGGGCTGTATTTGTTCCCAATATCATTCTGTATTACAAGGACCGGACGGATTCCGCCCTGCTCAGAACCCACTACAGGGCTCAGATCTGCATAATAAATATCACCGCGCTTTACCAAAATAATCAACTCCTGAATTTTAATACCTGGGCCAGACCTCCTGGTCCGCCGCTGTAAACTCTTCGGCAACCACAAGATTCAAAGCCGCCATCTCCTGATAACCGCGTATCAGGCTTTCCCGGATCTCAGCTTTTTTTCTTTCTGCCAAATAATAGCGCATCGCTTCCCGGACACATTCGCTTCTCGTGATATTGTCCATGGATGCCAGAGAATCCACCTCGTGAAGAAGACTCTCAGGAAGAGTAATCAGTACTTTCTTGACTGCTGCCATCTTTCACCCTCCAATCAGATTGTATCCAATTTTACGATTCCGAATACATCAAATTCTATGACTTTTCGTAAAATAAAAGACGTATCGTCTCTTTCTTACGGTCAGATTATATATCCTTTCGGATATACAGGTCAATCTGTAAACACTGGCAAAACAGCAAATTTTACTGATTGATCAAATAATTCAAAATTTTAACAGTCGTTCCATTCTCAATGTATTGTCTCGGAACACGCTTTCCGATAATGCATACAATCTCATAATTTACGGTTCCAGCCAAAGCGGCAATGTCATCGATGGAAATCCGGTTTCCGTTTTGTTCCCCGAACAAAACGGCCTCGTCTCCGGTTTTCACATGCGCAATGCCTGTCACGTCCGCCAGGCACTGATCCATACAGATCCGTCCCCTGATAGGCGCAATTTTACCGCCCATCAACACATACGATTTGTTTCCCAGCAGACGCGGATAGCCGTCTGCATATCCCACCGGAATCGTTGCGATCATACTGGGCTTCTCGGTCCGGTATGTACAGCCGTAGCTGAGCGACGTTCCCGCAGGAACGGATTTTACCAGCGAGGTTCTGGCTTTGAGCATCATGGCCGGCCGCAGATCGATATCGTATCCCCGCGTAACTGCCGACGGATGCAGGCCGTATAAAATAATGCCCGCACGCACCATATTCAGGTGCATATGGGGAAACCGAATCATCGCCGCGCTGTTGGCCGCATGCCGGATCGGAATATGAATGCCTTCCCGCTCAAGTGCATCACAAATATTGCAAAATTTTACAAATTGCTGTTCCGTATAAGGATCCACCTCATCCGATACCGCAAAATGTGTAAAAATACCTTCTATCTCCAGGCCCGGCAGCGTGCTGATATGCCGCACCGCTTCCACTGCCTCATCTGTTTCAAATCCCACACGGCCCATACCTGTATCAATTTTAATATGAACCTTCATTTTTTTTCCGGCTTCCGCAGCCTTTTTAGAAAGAATTTCAGCAAAGCCATATGTGAAAACGGTCTGCGTGATGTCATAGCGAAGGATTTCATCCGCCCTGAGGGGCTCCACGTCGCTCAGAATGAGGATCGGCGCTTTGATTCCGCTGTTTCTGAGCTGGATGGCCTCATCCAGCATGGAAACTGCCAATCTGCTTACCCCGTTTCCTAAAATCGTGTGGGCAACTTCCACCGCGCCGTGTCCGTAACCATCCGCTTTTACAACGCCCATTACTTCCGCTTCCGGCCGCGTGATTCTTCTGATCTCCCTTGCATTGTGCGCAATATTGTCCAAGCTGATTTCTGCCCAGCATCTGCCGTTATATTTTATCATATGTATGTAACGCTCCTAACATTTGTATCAGATCTCCCGCAATCATTGCCCGTTCCCCATACCGTTCTTTTGCAATATCTCCGCACAGTCCGTGCATAAAAACGCCGCTGCGCACTGCATCGTAGAGCGTCATGCCGTTTCGCGAGGCTATATATGCGCCGATCATGCCTGCCAGCACATCGCCGCTGCCGGCTGTCGCCATACCGGGATTTCCCGTATGGTTCACAGTACAGTATACGACGGGACGCGTCCGAAGTTTCCCGAAATTTTCCGAAGCAGGCATAGCCGTTACGGTACCGGAGCCCTTCAGCACGGAAATTGCCCCGAACCGCACCGCCGCCTTCGCAGCAGTTCGGATCCGTTCGGTACGGACTGCTTCCAGCGGACATGCCATCAGCCTTGCCATTTCCATTTCATGAGGCGTCAATATCAGCCGGCACGCTCCGTCTCCGCAGGATAACGCGGACAGCACAGAAGCCTCCCCCGCGTATG
>USLW01000129.1 GCA_900555605.1 uncultured Clostridium sp.
AGTCGATTGACCGGTTTATGAATGGGCCCTTTAATCGTCAGTTCCGGCCGGTGCAAACAGAGGCGGATTGGCTGTCCCGTGACCCGGAGGCAGTGAACGCTTATCTTGCGGACCCTAAATGCGGCTTTGTTTTTACGGCTTCCGCGTATTACGATTTGTTTTCTGTTATGAAGCGCGTTCAAACGGCAAAATGGGGGCGCGCGCTGGACCCGGAGCTGCCTTATCTTGTAATATCCGGCACAGAAGACCCGGTAGGCGGAAACGGAAAGGGCGTAGAAAAGGTTGTACGCCGTATGCGGCGCGGAGGCGCCGCTGACGTTACGCTGCATTTATATGAGGGGGCGCGCCATGAACTGCTCAATGAAACGAACCGCGGAGAGATTATGCAGGATATCCTGCAATGGCTGCAGCGGGTTGTTTCTGAATCCCCCAAAAAATAATTTGTCGGAATTGCGGCAGTATGGTATACTGCCAGCCGGCTTTCAATGGAAAGGGGTATGCAAAAGATGAAGCAATCAAAATCCAATATTGTGATTCTTATTTTAGGAATGATTGTGGCAGTCCTTGTGGCGGCGGTCATCATTCTTCAGGTGACGGATAACGGAAAGAATCCGGCAGGAGGACCGGACAGAACCGATTCCATGCTGCTGAATACGCCTTCACCGGAATTATCCGCCTCCCCTAAGGAAGAAACAGAAACACCCTCCGCAGCGACGGCCACTGCGCCTGCAACCGCTGCGCCCAGCGCAACGCTTTCTGAAGCTACGCCGTCTGCTACGTATACAGAAGGAAATTTTGGTTTTTTAGAAGGGATCAGCAGGGATTATTTTGAGGATGCAAAAGCCGAGGACGGCGGCAGCTGGTATCCGGGAGCTGTCCAGCGGCAGAGTGACGGGACGGTGGTATATAAGTGGGACCGTTATGCAAGTACGCTGCGTACGCTGGAAAAGTATGATGCGATCTATCGGAAGAATACAGATCAAAAAGTGGTTTATCTGACCTTTGATTGCGGTTATGAGAATGGTTATACAGCGCGGATTCTGGATATTCTGAAAGAGAAGGATGTAAAGGCAATCTTTTTTGTGACAGGAGATTATTTAAATGATAAATCAACAAAAGAGATTGTACTTCGGATGCTCAGCGAAGGGCATCTGATCGGAAATCATACGGATAGGCATCCGAATATGACACAGGTATCGGACGAAGAATTCGTAAAGCAGCTTCGGAATGTGGAAGCAAAGCTGAAAGCGATTGCCGGCGGGGAGGCTGCAATGTCCTACTATCGCCCGCCTGAGGGTGCCTCAACGGAGCGGGACTTATGTCTGGCAAAGCATTTGGGGTATACTTCTGTTTTCTGGAGCTTTGCGCACTATGACTTTAATCCGGATCAGCAGCCTGATATCACGGAGGCTTTGGCAAAAACAAAATCCAGCCTTCATGACGGCGCCGTATACCTTCTGCATGCTGTCTCCTCCACAAATACTGCAATTCTCGGAGATCTCATTGATTATATGCGTGCGGAAGGCTATGAGATCAGACGCATTGATCAATAGGCAAAAATTTTTTATCAGCCGGTAGGAATAGAAGCGGCCTCCCGTTCAATCTGGGAGGGAAGAGAACCCATATGTTTCTTGAAGATCCTGGTAAAATAGGATTGACTGCGAAAGCCGCTTTCCTCGGCGCATTCTGCAATACTTTTTCCGCCTGCGACGATCAGGCGCTTGGCATTTTCACATCGAATATAATTGAGATAGTCCAACACGGTCCTTCCGGTTACTTCTTTAAATATATGGCAGAAATAATACTGGTTATATCCTGCGTTTTTGCAGATATCGGTCAGAGAAAGATCCTCTGCAAAATGATTCCGAATATATTCGACAGCTGCTTTTACGGTATCCGCTTTTTTGTTATGTCCTGTATAAAGCTGCCCGTCCGGGCAGCTTTCGGCATGATTTCTGGATAAATAGATGAGCAGCTGCAGTGCGGCCAAGCGGACCGCTGTTTTATAAAGCAGCGATTTTCCCTTCAGCTCGTCGCGGATGCGGCAGAGATATCCTGCTGCGATAGGATCCGTGATCTTAGGAGTAAAATAAATACTTTCAAGGTTGATTCCGTTTTGTCTGCATAACTGCGCGTCTACAATCATGCAGTAATACCGGCATATGTCTGCTTCTGTATATATCGCATGAAGAAAATTAGAATTAATGACAATCAAATCTCCGGCGTTCACGCGGAACTTCTGTGTATCGGAAAGTACGATTCCGCTGCCCTCGTAAAAATACAACAGCTCCACGCTTTCGTGCCAATGCAGATAGATCATGGAGACGCTTTCACTGCTCAGATATTGCTGGTGGAATATAATCGGAACCTCCGGATCCTTATGTGTCAGATGTTCGTATATCGGCTGCATGGCGAGATCCCCTGCTTTCTAAGTGGATAAAAGCAATATCATACTAAAATACAGCAAGTTTTACGCTTTACCCCGCTTGAAAATATATTATATAATGCTATCGGACAACAGTCAAACGAAAAATGACGGGAGATGTGATCAATGTATCAATTTTCAATCGGCGTGATTTTAGACTCTTTTCGGACGGATATTGAAGAGGCGTTAAAAAAGGCGGAAGCCATCGGTGCGGACGGCATTCAGGTTTATGCGACGCACGGAGCGCTTTCACCGAAGAATTTAACGCCGGCAAAGAGAAAAGAGTTTCTCAGTATGGTAAAATCTCACGGCTTGAAATTATCCGCCTTGTGCGGAGATTTGGGACGGGGCTTCGGACATAAAGACTTAAATCCGCAGCTCATTGAAGATTCCAAACAAATCCTGGATCTTGCAAAGGATCTGGAGACTGATATTGTAACGACCCATATCGGCGTTGTACCGGCGGATAAGCAGCATGAACGGTACCAAGTGATGCAGGAGGCTTGCTTTGCCTTGAGCCGTTATGCGGACAGCGTACACGCGCATTTTGCAATTGAGACCGGACCGGAGACTGCCGCGGTGCTGAAAGGCTTTTTGGATGATCTGCATTCCACCGGCGTAGCTGTGAACCTCGATCCGGCAAATCTGGTAATGGTTACGGGAGACGATCCGGTACAAGCTGTTTATACAATGAGCGAATATATCGTACATACCCATGCCAAAGATGGAAAACGTCTTCAGATTGCGGACCCGGAGGTGATCTACGGGGTACGGCCGGGCGAGGTCCCCACTGGCCCTGCTTTTATTGAGGTGCCATTAGGAGAAGGGAGCGTAGATTTCCCGCGTTATCTGAAAGCATTGGATGATATTGGATATCGCGGTTTCCTGACAATTGAGCGGGAGGTCGGAGAAGATCCGTCTGCCGATATCAGAAAAGCAGCAGACTTTTTAAGAGGGCTTATTAAATAAATGGAGGAATGAAAATGAGTGCAGAGAAATTAAAGATTGGCGTAATCGGTACGGGAGGCATTTCCGCTTTTCATCTGAACGGTTACGCGCATAACCCGAATGTCGAAATTTATGCATTGTGTGATTTAAATGAAGAGCGCGTCAGAAATGCCGCGGCCAAATACGGTGTTACCCGTATTTTTACAGATATGAATGAAATGCTGAAGTTAAAGGAGATTGACGCCGTCAGCGTATGTACCTGGAATTCGGCGCATGCGCCGTGTACGATTGCGGCACTGAATGCAGGCAAGCATGTGCTTTGTGAAAAGCCTATGGCTATGAATGCAGAAGAAGCGATGGAAATGAAGGCGGCAGCAGAGCGCAACGGAAAATTACTGATGATCGGATTTGTCAGACGCTACGGGAATGACTGTGAGATCATGAAGGATTTCATTGATAAAGGGTATTTCGGAGAAATCTATTATACAAAAGCAACCTATTTGAGAAGAAAGGGGAATCCGGGCGGCTGGTTCGGCGATAAGAATTTTTCAGGCGGTGGGCCGCTGATTGATTTGGGCGTTCATGTCATTGATCTGACGCGTTATCTTTGCGGCAACCCCAGGCCTGTGTCCGTGTACGGTGCGACCTTTCAAAAGCTGCTTGACCGCAGGCATATTAAAACAGCCGCCGGTTATATATCAGCTGAAAAAAGTGAAAACGACGTATGCAATGTAGAGGATATGGCTACCGCGCTGATTCGCTATGATAACGGATGCGTTTTGTCTGTAGAGGCCAGCTTCAGCCTGAATATTAAAAGAGACGAAGGAAAGCTTGAATTCTTCGGCACAAAAGCGGGGGCAAAGCTGGATCCGGAGCTGGAAATTTATTCTGAAATGAATGACTATATGACGGATGTCAAGCTGGCGGCTCCGACTGCGCTGAGCTTTGACGGATTGTTTGAACGGGAAATTAACCATTTTGTGGACTGCATTCTGACAAATACCCCGTGCCGTGCCCCGGCTGAGGATGGTGTGCTCCTTATGAAAATACTGGATGCGATTTATGAGTCTGCAAGAACAGGACATGAGGTTTTGATCAAATAAACACGGAGCCCGCAGTATTTCGGGACTTCAAAAGATGTGAAGCAGAGAACGGTTTGAATTGCGGCGGCAGTTCAGATCGTTTTTTGCTTCACATCCTTCTGGACAGAGTGCCGGACAGGCCGGCGCTTGCGGATACAGTAAGCAAATTAAGAAAACGTCTGTACGAGATCCTCGCTGCAGACGACGATCCGCTATGGCACCATCGGCCGGACATGGGCGGCCCGGATACAGCTGCTGGAAAATCGGAAATTATCTGACCGCGAGCCGTTAATGCTTGACAAATAAACCTTGCGGAATTATAGTTAAGAGACGTCTTTATTTTATGGAAGGCAGCAGAAAGTACCGCAAAAAACAGTTCCGCACAGACGGCGCTGCATAGGATGGAGAAAGGAAAGATAAATTGCATGGCAGAGAATCAGGGCACAAAAAATAAAGGAAAAATGGTGGAAGCAATTACTTCCATGGATGAGGATTTTGCAAAATGGTATACGGACGTGGTGCTGCGTGCCGAACTGATTGATTATTCCAGCGTACGCGGATGTATGATCCTCAGGCCTTACGGGTTTGCAATCTGGGAAAATATTCAAAAGCTTCTGGACAGCATGTTCAAGGCCACGGGACATGAGAATGTGGCAATGCCGATGTTTATTCCGGAGAGCTTGCTGCAGAAAGAAAAGGATCATGTGGAAGGCTTTGCCCCGGAGGTAGCGTGGGTCACACACGGCGGAACGGAGAAATTGGCCGAACGGTTGTGTGTCAGACCGACTTCGGAGACGCTTTTTTGTGATCATTATGCAAATATCATTCATTCCTACCGCGATCTTCCGAAGCTTTACAATCAATGGGTCAGCGTTGTGCGATGGGAGAAAACCACGCGGCCGTTCCTGCGTTCTTTGGAGTTTTACTGGCAGGAAGGACATACGGCACATGCGACGGCCGAGGAGGCGCAGGAAGAAACCTTGCGTATGCTGAATGTTTACGCAGATTTTTATGAAAAATATCTGGCGATTCCTGTTATCAAAGGCAGAAAAACAGATAAAGAGAAGTTTGCCGGAGCGGAGGCGACATATACCATAGAATCCATGATGCACGACGGCAAGGCACTGCAGTCCGCTACCAGCCATAATTTCGGAGATGGCTTTGCGCATGCTTTTGGGATTCAATATACGGATAAAGATAATACGCTGAAATATGTACACCAAACCTCCTGGGGACTCAGCACCCGGACGATTGGTGCGATCATTATGGTGCACGGTGATGATAACGGTCTGGTACTGCCGCCTGCGGTGGCGCCGGTCCAGATTGTGATCGTGCCGATCGCCATGCACAAAGAAGGCGTCCTTGCGGCGGCAAATGCGCTGAAGGATCGGCTTTGCGAAAAATTTCGCGTGAAGCTGGATGATTCGGATAAAATGCCGGGCTGGAAGTTTGCAGAGCATGAGATGAAGGGCGTGCCTCTGCGTATTGAGATCGGACCGAAAGATATCGAAAACCATCAGTGCGTGGCGGTACGGCGCGACAATGGTGAAAAAACAGTGGTTCCTTTAGACGGCTTAGAGGCGGCTGCTGAGCTGCTGCTTGCGCAGATTCATGATGGGCTACTGAAAAAAGCAATTGAAAACAGAGACAGCAGAATCTATTCTGCTGTAAGCTATGATGCATTTGCAGAGCTGATCCGCAATCGGCCGGGATTTGTAAAAGCAATGTGGTGCG
>USLW01000130.1 GCA_900555605.1 uncultured Clostridium sp.
GCCTATTTGTATGACGATAACGGAAATGTAGAAAAGGAAATTCCCGTAACGTTTGCTTCTTATCAAGAAGCGGCAGCGGTTGAAGAACCGGATCCCGCAGAATACGGTGTTTGGGTACCGGGAATTCCTGTGCTGGTTGAACGCGGGCTGGAGCAGGTTCATTGCGCCGACTGGCTGAGAGGCCTGATTCTCGATGGTATCATCGGCGGGGTCGGTGCAGTACTCGGATTTGTCCCTCAGATGCTGGTACTGTTCATATTCCTCGCATTTCTGGAGTCCTGCGGATATATGGCGCGTATTGCTTTTGTAATGGACCGCATTTTCCGTAAATTTGGTCTTTCCGGTAAATCGTTCATTCCAATGCTGATCGGAACCGGCTGCGGAATTCCCGGAATTATGGCAAGCCGTACGATTGAAAACGAACGGGACCGCCGAATGACGGTTATGACGACTACCTTTATTCCGTGCGGCGCAAAGCTTCCGATCATCGCACTGATTGCCGGCGCTTTATTCGGCGGCGCGTGGTGGGTAGCGCCAAGTGCGTATTTTATCGGAATTGCAGCCATTATCATATCCGGTATTATGCTGAAAAAGACAAAAATCTTTTCAGGCGATCCTGCACCGTTTGTAATGGAGCTTCCTGCCTATCATTTGCCGACTGCAGGCAACATTCTGCGCAGTATGTGGGAGCGCGCATGGTCTTTTATAAAAAAGGCCGGAACCGTTATTTTACTGTCTGCAATCGTTCTTTGGTTCCTGCAGAGCTTTGGCGTGGAGGACGGCAGCTTCGGTATGGTTGCAGATTTAAATAACTCGATTCTTGCCGCTATCGGCAACGGTATCGCTTGGCTCTTTGCACCGCTGGGGTGGGGAAATTGGCAGGCGGCGGTTGCAACCTTTACGGGACTGATTGCAAAAGAAAATGTTGTGGGTACTTTCGGTGTCCTATTCGGCGGCTTCGAAGAGGTTGCGGAAAACGGCTGGCAGATATGGGCGAATATGAGAGATGTCTTTACACCGCTCTCCGCATTTTCCTTCCTGATTTTCAATTTGCTGTGCGCACCTTGTTTTGCAGCCATGGGAGCTATCAAGCGTGAAATGAACTCTGCAAAGTGGACATTCTTTGCAATCGGATACCAGTGTGTTTTTGCCTATGCGGTTTCTTTGATTGTATATCAGCTGGGTATGCTCTTTACCGGTGCCGGAAGCGTGATCGGTTCGATCGCAGCTTTTGCAATTCTGGCGGTTATGGTATATATGCTTTTGCGTCCGTATAAAGAAAGCGATACCTTAAAAAGAGAGATAAAAATATAACAGAAACCACGGCGGATACGGCACAACCTAAAATGTTGCGCAAAGCGAAACCGAACAGCGGAGTGTGGAGTTTAGTTCCGCACTCCGTTTTTTGTATGCAGCGCAGCTTTCAAATTGCACACAAAGAAACGGAGGCGTCGACATGTTTTTACTGCTGAATAGCATCGTCAAATACTATGGAGAAGGAGACTCTCGTATACAGGTATTAAAAAGAATCAGTATATCTATTGAGAAAGGACAAGTCTGCGTTCTGCTCGGTCCCTCCGGTTCCGGTAAATCCACATTGCTGAATATCATCGGAGGAATCGAAACCGCGGACGAAGGTAGCGTCTATATAAACGGCGCGCGGTTATGCGACATGAATGAAAAGCGCCTCTCCTTATACCGCAGAAATCATTTAGGATATGTGTTTCAGTTCTATAATCTGATACCAAATCTGACGGTAAAAGAAAATATCGAAGTCGGCGCTTTTTTATCAAAAAGCCCTTTGGATGTGGAGGAGCTTCTGCATACCCTCGGACTTTGGGAGCATAAAGATAAAATTCCGAATCAGCTTTCTGGCGGACAGCAGCAGCGGACGGCAATCGGACGCGCAATTGTAAAAAATCCAGATATTCTTTTATGTGACGAACCCACCGGGGCATTAGACTATCAAACATCAAAGGATATTTTAAAGCTGATCGAACGGATCAATCAGAAATACGGAAACACTGTGATCATTGTAACACACAACGATGCGATTAAAAATATGGCGGATCAGATCATTCAGCTGCGTGACGGCGCGGTGCGCAGAGCCTATTTAAATGAGGGAAAAATACCGGCCGCTGAATTGGAATGGTGAGGTGTCCCGCAATGAAAAATCCATTGACAAGACGACTGTACAGAGAACTGCAGCATGATCTCGGGAAGTACGTGGCGATATTTCTTTTTCTGACCGCAACCATTGGATTTATATCCGGCTTTTTGGTTGCTGATGGAAGTATGAAGCGCGCCTATGATGACAGCTTCCAAAAGTATCATATTGAAGACGGCCATTTTTTGCTTGCGGAGCAGGCTTCTCCCGAATTGCTTGCACTGCTGGAGGAGCAGGACATTACTATTTATGAAAATTTCTATACAGAACGGACCACCCCGGAGGAACATACAATCCGTTTTTTTGCAGAACGAAAGGAGGTAAATCTTGCCGCGCTTCTGCAGGGAAGCTTTCCAGCAGAAGCCCTGGAGATTGCAATTGACCGTTTGTACGCTGAAAATAACGGACTTTCTGTAGGGGATGTACTGACGGCGGGAAATCAACAATATCGAATCTCCGGACTGGTTGCCTTATCAGATTACAGTGCACTGTTTAAGAGCAATACAGATATGATGTTTGATGCACAGAAATTTAGCGTAGCGCTGGTTACAGACAGTACATTTCAGACATTTCCTGAAAATACACACATGTATTGCTATTCCTGGACAGAAAACAACAAAGCGCTAACGGAAGAAGAAAAAAAATATCGGGCAGACGCTCTTTTAACGCTTCTGAGCAGAAATGCAGTACTTACTGATTTTGTAAAGCAGGCGGATAATCAGGCAATCCAATTTACCGGTGAGGATATGGGCAGCGATAAAGCAATGATGACATGGATGCTATATATTGTAATAGCGGTAATGGCTTTTATCTTTGCTGTCACTGCAAGTAATACCGTAGAAGCGGAGGCGCGGGCAATCGGAACACTGCGTGCTTCCGGATATACAAAAGGAGAACTGCTCCGGCATTATCTCGTGATGCCTGTTTTGATCGCATTTGCAGCGGCTCTGGTGGGGAATCTGCTGGGATACACAATATTCAAATGGATCGTTGTGGACATGTATTACGGCAGCTATTCCCTGCCAGCTTATGAGACTGTGTGGAATGCGGAGGCATTTCTGCTCACTACAGTGGTTCCCTGCATGATCATGCTGATAATCAATCTGCTTGTTTTAGCCCGAAAGCTTTCCCTGTCTCCATTAAAATTTTTACGAAGAGATTTAAGCAGGCATAAAAAGAAAAAAGCAGTAAGACTCCCTTTGTTCGGTTTTTTTACGCGTTTTCGGCTGCGCATAATTTTCCAGAATATACCGGCATATCTTACGATGTGTATTGGTATTATACTCGCCAATATTCTTTTACTCTTCGGTATGATCATGTCTCCGCTGCTTGAACACTTCAAAACAGATGTGATCAGCAGCCAAATCGCACATTATCAATATATTCTCAAATTTCCAGCTGAAACGGCTGTCCGGAGCGCTGAAAAATATGCGGTAACCTCTTTACTGACAGAAAATCGTGCAGAGGAAATAACGATCTACGGAATATCCGAAAAATCAGAATATCTATCTGCACTTTCTCTGCCAAAGGATGAGAAAGCCGTCATTTTATCCGACGGCTTTCTGGAGAAGTTCGGACTCTCGGTAGGGGACTGCGTAACATTAAAGGAAAAATATACGGATCAGGCGTATACCTTTCAGATCTCCGGCAGATACCATTATGCGGCGGCATTAGCCGTATTTATGGAAATCGATATGTTTAACAGCGTTTTTAAGCAGCCTGCAGATTTTTATTCCGGTTATTTCTCTAACGAAAAGCTCTGCGACATCGACAACGCCCAAATTGCCGCTGTTATTACCCAGCATGATCTGACTGTTATTGCAGATCAGTTAGACGATTCAATGGGACGCATTTTACCTTTATTCGGCGGATTTTCAGTACTTCTTTATATACTGATGATATATCTGCTGTCAAAAATGGTATTGGAAAAAAATGCGTCTTCTATCTCGATAGTCAAAATATTGGGATATCAGGAAAAGGAGATCAGCCAGCTGTATATTTGGGCGACTGCAATTGTCGTTGTAGCTTCGATTTTGATCAGTTTGCCGCTTTCTTATTTTGTAATGAAGGGAATTTACTATATTATGATGCAGGAAATCAACGGATGGATCACCTTCTATATTAACCCGCTTACATTTTTATGGATTTTTGTGATCGGCGTAATCTCTTATGCGTTGATCGGTTTGCTGCATTATCAAAAAATAAAGAAGATTCCTATGGAAGAGGCGCTGAAAAATGCGGAATAAAAAAATATGCAGAAAAATTTACAGCATATCTTGACAGCAGAAGAACCTTATGGTATTCTTTTGGTTAGTTTTAGCTAACCAAAAGAATGCTTCTGGGGATGATTTCGTTGTTTTTTTTGGGGAGTACGGTTAGTTTAAACTAACCAAAGGCGGCTGAAAAAGAAAGGGGTGTTAAGAAATGGCAGAGAAAGAATATGCTGAAGGAAATATGGATATCGTAATTGTGGGAGGCAATGAAGGAATGGAATGTCAATATGTTGATATCTGTAAATGCTACGGCTGCAAAGCAAAAGTTTTTACAAAGGAAAACGGTTCGCTGAAAAAGAAAATAGGATGTCCGGATCTATTAATTCTGTTTACAAATACCGTATCGCACAAGATGGTAATCAGTGCTGCGCAGGAAGCAAAAAAAAATCATATTTCTGTGGTACGGGCCCATACCAGCAGTGCTACGGCACTGCATACAATTTTATCATCCCATTGTACGGCACAGCGCTGTACTGCATTTTGAGGAGTATTATGCTTGATCGATATTTGATTGATTATTGTGCGCCGACCTTAGCTTCACTGAAAACGGCCAACCTGTTCACTTGTAATTATAATAACTGGAGAGCGCTGCTGGCACAAATCCGTTTTTACAATCGCCAGTTCAGCAGCAAGGGAATTATATTAATCATTTTACGAAAACGGAAAAATACGGCACTTATATATGTTTGCCGAAAGTCAAGACTGGAACAGGATCTGCAAAAGCCGGAGACAGCTCTTTTTTTATCAGAATGCGGGTATTGCTGCAATGATGCGGACAATGCGCTGAAGCAGCTAAAAAGAAGACTGTTTGAAAACCGCTCATTTCCGCATGAAATTGGGCTGTTTCTCGGCTATCCCTTGGACGATGTCATTGGATTCATTCGTAATGAAGGGAGAAACTGCAAATATACAGGCTTCTGGAAGGTATACTGTAACGAAGAAGAGGCCGCCAGAATATTTGAAAAATTCAGAAAATGCAGGGATGTTTATATGCGTCTTTGGCAGCAGGGAAAAAGTGTTCTGCAGCTCACAGTAGCCGCTTAACATAAAAATCTAAAAGAAGAGGAGTTTATGGATATGAGTAAAATCGCAGTTGTTTATTGGAGCGGTACCGGCAATACGGAGATGATGGCGCAGAAGGTTTTAGAAGGTGCAAAAGCAGCCGGTGCGGAGGCATCGACTTTTACTTCTGCCGTATTCAGTGCCAATATGATGGATCAATTTGATGCCATCGCCTTTGGCTGCCCGTCTATGGGGGCGGAACAGCTGGAGGAAAGTGAATTTGAGCCGATGTTCAGTGCATGCGAGTCAAAGCTAAATGGTAAAAAGATTGCGCTGTTCGGGTCCTACGGCTGGGGAGACGGAGAATGGATGCGCACTTGGGAGGAAACCTGCAGCCGTGACGGCGCCGTCTTTGCTTGTGACAGTGTCATCTGCAACGAAGCTCCGGACGATGCGGCGGAAGCGGCCTGCTTTGAACTGGGAAAGGCACTTGCCTAAATAAAAAATAGCCAATTTCGCGCGCCTCTTTTGTATAGCAAAAGGACGATCATCCAAATGAGATGACCGCCCTTTTTGAAAGTGCAGGAAAAGCTTTTGGCTCAGATATGAATTCTGCGTTTCTTATTTATCACAACGGCGGAGAGGAGAATTGCCATGATCCATGCGAATCCTGTATAATCTGCAGCTCCTGTTTCGGCAATCGGCGGTTCGCCCTCTGCCGGCACGGAAAGTGCAGCTAATTC
>USLW01000131.1 GCA_900555605.1 uncultured Clostridium sp.
GGCTCCCCCAGCCGCTTCTATGTGCCGGGATAATCATGTTAAAATCCATGTCTTCGGAATCAGAGACCCGAAAAATATTGTACGTGCCGTCTGCGGAGAAGGAATCGGTACGATTATAGAATAACAGACAGAAGCAATGGAGGTTGATGATGGAGCGTATATATAATTTTTCCGCCGGACCGTCCGTAATCGCGGAGCCGGTTTTATATAAAGCGCAGAAGGAACTCGTAAATTACCCGGGCGCGGGAATGTCCGTTATGGAGATGAGTCACCGTTCGCCGGTATATCAGGAAATAATTGATGAAACGGAAGCCCTGCTGCGGAAGCTGATGGAGATTCCGGAGAATTACGCTGTATTGTTTTTGCAGGGAGGGGCTTCTACACAGTTTGCAATGGTTCCGCTGAATCTCTGCAAAGCCGAGGGCGGCACGGTAGATCTTGTACAGACCGGTATGTGGGCCAATCGGGCAAAAGCAGAGGCGGAACTGTACGCAGATGTGCGTGTGGTTGCCTCCAGCAAGGACCGAACATATAATTACATACCGCAGCTCAATCCGGAATCCTTCAGAAAGGATGCGGACTATTTTCATATCTGCTGGAATAATACCATTTACGGAACGTGTTTTCAGGAGGTGCCCCGGACCGGGAATGTACCTGTGGTAGCGGATATGTCGTCCAGTATTTTATCGGAGCCCGTGGATGTATCAAAATTCGGAATTATTTTTGCCGGAGCACAAAAAAATATGGGGCCTGCCGGACTGACCGTTGTCATTATCCGGAAAGATCTTATCGGAAAGCATCGGGAAGGGACGCCGACAATGCTGCGTTATGATATCCACGAAGCCAATGGCTCCATGTACAACACGCCGCCAACCTATAGTATTTACATCTGTAAATTAGTGTTGGAATGGCTGCGTGATTTGGGCGGCATCAAAGAGATGGAGAAGATCAATCGGCGCAAGGCCGGCAAGCTGTACGCATATCTGGATGAATCGAAAATGTTTTCGGCAACCGTAGCCGGCGCTGAACGGTCTATTATGAATATTCCTTTTGTTACAGGTGATGAGAATCTGGATAAGCTGTTCGTCCGGAATGCGGAAGCCGCGGGTCTTGCAAACCTGAAAGGACATCGTTCCGTAGGAGGGATGCGTGCCTCGCTGTACAACGCAATGCCGGAAGACGGCGTGGATGCGCTGATCTCATTTATGAAGGAATTTGAAATGCGGCAGAGATGATCTGCCGCGTGATTCCTTTGCCGCGGCAGGGGGATTCTCTTGTGCAAATTCTGCCTTTGTGGTATAATCATAGCAATTTTGAGGAAAGAGGAGTGCATATTATGATCAATAAGGATGAATACAAGAGCTTCAGCGACCGAATGGACAAAACGGTCCAGCTGCTGGAGGAGGAGTTTTCCGGCATCCGCGCGGGGAGAGCGAATCCGGCACTCCTCGAAAAATTGACGATTGAGTATTATGGCACACAGACACCTGTTTCACAGGTCGGTAATATTTCGGTACCGGAGGCGCGGATTCTTGTTTTTCAGCCTTGGGATGCCAGTGTGCTGAAATTGGTTGAGAAAGAGATTCAGAAATCGGATATCGGAATCAATCCGAATAATGATGGCAAGTGTTTAAAGCTCGTGTTCCCGCCGCTGACGGAGGAACGCCGGCTGGCACTGACAAAGCAGATAAAGAAATACGGAGAAGAAGCAAAAACAGCGATTCGAAACGTCCGGCGCGATGCAGTGGAGTACTTTAAAGGACAGAAGAAAAAATCGTTGATTACAGAAGATGAGCAAAAAGAAGCGGACAAGGAAATTCAGAACGTTACGGATAAGCATGTCGCGCAGATTGATAAACTTGTCTCCGTCAAAGAAAAAGAATTGATGGAAATATAACCTCCGGGAATATTTCAAAACACATATCTTGGAGGGAATGTATTTGGCGAAGCAGTATTGTGATGAAAATGGCGAGGTATTCAATATACCGCGCCATATTGCGGTTATACCGGACGGAAACAGACGATGGGCCAAAGAGCGGGGCCTGCCTGCCGTCAAGGGACATCGGGAGGGCGCCGAGGTCTATAAAAAGCTTTTGGCAAGTGCCGGTCGTCTCGGCATTGAATATGTCACATTTTATGCTTTTTCAACTGAAAACTGGAAACGCTCCCATACGGAAGTAGAGGGCTTAATGCGTCTGCTGCTCTATTTTTTGACTGATTTTGATCGTGTTATGGGAGAAAACAAGCAGAAAATCAAATTTCTTGTTATCGGCCGGAGAGACGGACTTTCCGCGAATCTGCAAAAAGGTATTGAGCGGATTGAACGAGAGACTGCCGGTAATCAAGATCTGACTGCCTTGATTGCGATCAATTACGGCGGCAGAGATGAGATTACGGAAAGCGTGCGGCGCATATCCGAAAAGGTGGCCGCCGGAAGGCTCCCGCTGTCTGAAATTACGGAAGCTGTAGTGAATGCGCACTTATACACCTCGGGCGTACCGGACCCGGATCTGCTGATTCGGACCAGCGGAGAGGAGCGGATCAGTAATTTCTTATTATGGCAGCTGGCCTATGCGGAGTTCTTTTTTATTGACAAATATTGGCCGGATTTTAATGATGAGGACCTGCTGCGGGCAATCCGGGCGTATTCCAACAGACAGAGACGGTATGGGGGTGCGTAGTGAAAACAAGAATCATTTCCGGAATTTGCGTGGGATTGATCGGAGGAATTGTGATATGGTGCGGCGGCATGGTAATGGATATCACGATTCTGTTGATGGCAGCGATGTCTTTGTTTGAATTTTACAGGGCCTTTGAACAAAAGCAAGTGCATGCGATGTGGCCGGCCGGACTGCTGTTCATCCTTCTGCTTGGCGGATGTATTTTTTTTGGAGACAATACGCCGTTTACCATAACGGCAACAATTCGGGGAACAGAACACAATCTGTTCCCGCCGCTGCTGCTTTTGATTTTTTTGCTGATTCTTGCACTGTTTGTAGTATGTCATAAGAAGTATACCGTGGGCGACGGCGCGATTACGCTGCTGGGCGGCATGTATATTGTTATATTGATCAGTTATTTCTCTCTTTTGCGCAATATGAAATCCGGACTATGGCTGTTTCTGCTTGCGCTGATCGGCGCGGTGGCGGCGGATACCTGTGCCTTTTTTACGGGCCGCGCGCTGGGTAGGAAAAAACTGATCCCTGAGGTGAGCCCGAACAAGACCATAGCGGGAAGCATCGGCGCATTTGTCGGGACCCCGGTGATCCTGGTGGTTTACGGAATCATTTTGCAGGCTGCCGGAGTTTACAGCGATTTGGCGCTGTGGCATTATGCGGTTATCGGTTTGCTGGCCGGCGGCGCCGCGCAGGTCGGAGATCTGACGGCTTCTGCCATCAAACGATACGCCGGAGTGAAAGATTTTGGAAAGATCATACCGGGCCACGGCGGCATTCTGGATCGGATTGACAGCTATTTGTATGTGATTCCGATTATTTATTATTATATTGTATTGCTTGGAAGGTAGGCGCTTTTTGATATAATGAAGAAAATCGGAATTTTGGGATCAACCGGTTCGATTGGGACACAGACTTTGGCGGTTATCCGGGAACTGAACAGCAGGGAAGCGTGCGGTTTGCGGCGTTTTCAGCCTGTCATGCTTACTGCGGGAAAAAACATCCGGCTTTTGGCGGAACAGGCCAGAGAATTCAATGTACGGGTGCTTGCCGTTGCCTCGGAGACAGATGCTGTACTTTTGTCAGAAATGCTGAAGGATCTGCAGCCGCTGATTTTGACCGGGGAAGAGGGACTGTGCCGTGCGGCTGCTGTACAGATGGACCTGCTTGTCACCGCAATCGTGGGCATGGCCGGGTTGAAGCCGACACTTGCGGCAATTGAACAGGGAACGGACATCGCACTGGCCAATAAAGAGACTTTGGTTGCGGCGGGCGCTTTGGTCATGCAGGCGGCGCATGAAAAAAATGTTCGCATTTTACCTGTAGACAGTGAGCATTCCGCGATCTTTCAATGTCTTCAGGGAAACCGCCGGGATGCGGTATCCGAACTTCTTCTCACTGCTTCCGGCGGCCCGTTCCGAGGCTGGAGCCGCGCACAGATGGCAGAGGTGACTGTTGAACAGGCGCTGACACATCCGACTTGGAAAATGGGCGGTAAGATTACGGTAGACAGCGCGACGCTGATGAATAAGGGACTTGAGATCATTGAGGCCATGCATTTGTTTTCCATGCCGGAAAACCAGATTTCCGTCGTTGTCCATCCGCAGAGCATTATTCATTCTATGGTAATGTACCGGGATGGAAGCGTCATTGGGCAAATGGGAAATCCGGATATGAAGGTTCCCATCCAGCTGGCGCTGACCTATCCGGAACGTGTTGCATCTCAGACGCCCCGCCTGAATTTCGCTGCAATTGAGCAGCTTACGTTTGAGGAACCGGATGAACAGGCCTTTCCCTGCCTGAAAATTGCCCGGGAGGCCGCCCGGATAGGCGGCAGTATGACCGCAGTGATGAACGGCGCCAATGAGGCCGCTGTGAATTGTTTTATGAATCAACAGATAAAATTCATAGAGATTCCATATATTATAGAAAGTGTCATGGCGCGTCATACGCCGATTGCCGTGCCGGCGCTCAGTGATATCATACGATATGACCTGTGGGCCAGGGAAGAGGTGCTGCGGCATGTTTCCGCAGGCCGCAGCGAAAAAGTCTCTCCCGCTAAGCAGATAGCCCGATAACGGTCGGATTTGGAGGTTTTTATGGGGGTTGTCGGAAGTATATTAACCATGCTGCTTATGCTGAGCATATTGACGATTGTTCACGAATGGGGGCATTTTATTGCTGCCCGCATATTCAAGGTCAATGTTCAGGAATTTTCCATTTTTATGGGACCTAAGATTTTTTCTAAGGTGAGCAAGAAGACCGGTACAAAATTTTCGCTTCGCTGGATTCCCATCGGCGGATACTGCGCAATGGAAGGGGAGGAGACCTCTGAAGATTCCCCGACCTCCTATAACAGCAAGCCTTGGTACATGCGGCTTGTCATTCTATTTGCCGGCGCATTTATGAATATTCTGCTGGCGCTGCTGATCGCCACGGTGATGCTCGCCTATACGGGATATGAATCTACCCGCGTAAGTCTGGTGAGCGACGATCTGCCTTATGCGCTGACGTCTCTTGAAGAAGGGGATCAGGTGGTTTCTTTTAACGGGCGGGGGCTGACGACACCGACGGATTATTATTTATTTCAGTATGCGGACGGCAATCGGGATACAAACGAGTTTGTCGTGAAAAAGAAAAACGGCGATAAAGTCATATACCGTTTTGTCCGGACGGTTACCGTTACGGAAGCGGAGGAGGAGGGCGGGGCAAGCTCCTTTACTGCGCACACCGAGGTATTTGAAAACGGCGTGTCGGCGGGAACCTATGAAAGCGAACGCACCGCGGATCAGTCTCTGAAAATACTGCTGCGATTTGCAGAAGACGGCAAGAGCAGCGGCAGAATGCTTGTCTCCCGCAAAATTGAATATGTAAAGACAGGCGAACACTATCAGAAAACAATTACCGAAACATTTGCGGACGGAAGCAGCGAAACCCGTCAGGATACGGAAACGGCACAGGAGATCATTGACAGTGCTTTCGGGGCGCACAGTCCTTATCAGTTCGGGTTCAATTATTCTTATAATGTAAAGGGAAATATTTTTGAATATATTGGGCATGGATTCCTGAGTCTTATTTCCATGGTGAAATCCGTTCTTTATTCTCTCGGCTGGCTGATCACGGGAAAAGTCGGACTTGATGCGGTTGCCGGTCCCATCGGACTGACTACGCTGGTAGGGGAGGTTGTGACCGCAAATGCCGCTTTTATCAATAAATTGCTGACCTTGTGCAATATGGCGGCGCTGATCAGCGTGAATTTAGGGGTATTCAATCTGCTTCCGTTCCCGGGGCTGGACGGAGGCAAGTTCCTGCTGACTTTGATTGAGGGCATTACAAAAAAACGCATACCGCCTGAAAAAGAAGCGGTTATTTCTCTGATCGGTCTGGCACTGCTGATCGGCTTGGCGATTTTTGTAGCGGGCAGTGATATTTTGAAAATCATACGGGGCACATCATGATGACGGATCGGACACATACAAGGCGGGTTATGGTAGGCGGCATC
>USLW01000132.1 GCA_900555605.1 uncultured Clostridium sp.
CCGGGTACATGAGGCGTGCCCCGCCGCGTCTCCTCTGTCCAGAATTTACTCATACCTGCCTCCTGTTATGACGGGCGGCCCTGGGCTTCTGCCGCAGGGTTCCGCTCCCTGTTGCGGTCCGTCCGGGAAAGGATAGATTCCGCATGTGCGGTAAGGCCTTCCGCCTGCGCAAAAAGCGCCGCTTCTGCACTGTCATTCAGAAAGCCCGCCCGGGAATAATGAATCACACTCGTCCGTTTCATAAAATCCCATACGCCCAGCGGCGAAGAAAACCGCGCAGTCCCGCCGGTAGGTAAAATATGATTGGAACCGCAGTAATAGTCCCCCATAGGCTCTGGCGACCAGTGACCGCAGAAAATCGCCCCGGCATTCCGGACCCGTTTCAGCAGTGTCTCAGGATCCGCTACACACAGCTCCAGGTGCTCCGGTGCAATAAAATCCGAAATCGCCGCAGCCTGTTCTAAATTCTCGGTGATGACGATCACACCGTTACTTTCAAGAGACCGTCCGGCGATTTCACTGCGGGAAAGCGCCGGGAGCCTCCGCTTCAGCGCCTCAGCTGCTTGTTCTGCAAGGGCTTCTTCCGTTGTCAGCAGTACAGAAGCCGCCATAGGATCATGTTCCGCCTGTGACAGCATATCCGCCGCAACAAACTCCGGATTCGCGCTTTGATCTGCGATAATCAAAATTTCGCTGGGGCCTGCAATCATATCGATGCCGCAGATTCCGAAGACCCGCGCCTTGGCCGCGGCTACATACGCGTTGCCCGGTCCCGTAATTTTATCTACAGCCGGAATGCTTTCTGTTCCGTATGCCATTGCGGCGATTGCCTGCGCACCCCCTACTTTATAAATTTTGTGAACACCCGCGATTTGTGCGGCGGCTAAGATCACAGGATCTATCGCGCCGTCGGCTCCCGGAGGCGTACACATGATAATTTCATCTACGCCTGCAACCTGTGCAGGTATCACATTCATCAGCACAGAAGATGGCAGCGGCGCCCGGCCGCCCGGCACATATACGCCGGCCCGTGCGAGGGGAGATGCCTGTACGCCGAAAACAGAACCGTCCTCCCGCTGAAGCCGCCAGGATCGTTCGATTTCATGTTCATGAAACAGCCGGATATTTTCCGCCGCATGCTCCATTGCCTGCAAAAGTCCGGGATTCTGCTGCTGGAGAACACGCCGCGCCTGTTCCAGTTCCTGCGCGCTGACAGCCAAACCCGCAGTCCGCAGATCCGCCTTATCAAATCGCAGCGTGTATTCATATAAGGCAGCATCGCCCTCTTCTTTCACTTTTTGCAGAATTTCCGCCGCCACCGCCTCCGCCGCGGCACGGTCCGCAGCCCTCCGGCGCCGGAAGGCATCGTACAAACCGTTGATATCAGATTGTTTTTTAAGATTGTAATACTGCATAAGCATCTTCGTTCCTTTCCAACGCTCAGACTTGTCCGGCTGCTTTTTCACGCGGCTGCCCCTGCGGCCCCGAACCGCTGAGATTTGCCCGAACACTTTGTAAAATGCAGTTGATCCGCTGACGCTCCACCTTCATGCTGACCCGGTTGACAATCATTCTCGCGCTGATATCCGTGATGGTTTCCAATACGGTCAAGCCGTTCTCTGCTAATGTCCTGCCGCTTTCCACAATATCCACGATCACTTCCGCAAGGCCCACCAGCGGTGCCAGTTCAACGGATCCGTTCAGCTTGATGATTTCCACGGACTCGCCTTTTACATGTTCAAAATAGTCTCTTGCAATATTCGGATATTTCGTGGCCACGCGCTTATTCGGAAGCAGGTCCAGTTTGTTGCGCAGTGCTTCCGGACCGCAGACGCACATTCTGCATTTCCCGTATCCTAAGTCCAGGACCTCATACAAATTGCGGCCCTCCTCCAGGATCGTATCTCGTCCCACGATTCCGATATCCGCGGCGCCGTATTCCACATAGGTGGGAACGTCCGCCGGCTTAACCAGGAAAAAACGGACCATAGAAGCTTCGTCGGCAATAATCAGTTTTCTGGTGTCTCCCTGCAGTTCTTCTGCGCAGATTCCGGTTCCGGCCAGCAAATCCACGGCAAAACCCGCAAGGCGTCCCTTTGAAAGGGCAATATTCAGGTATTTCATAAAGATAGACCCTCCAAAATCTTCTCTTCCGGTCTTCTGCAGGACAATATGCGTTCTGCGGAATACCTCTTTATACTATAGAACAAATCCCCAGGTTTTAAAGCTTTCAAACTCCATGACACGGTCAACCCCTGCCCTGAAATCGCAGTAACGGATGGTTCCGTCCCTTCTTAAATATACAAAAACACTGCTTTCTGAGGCTTTTGCATATGCAAGCCCTGCCTCCTCCTCAAAATCCGACAGATCCAAATACGCGGAAATTCCTTTTCCGCGCAGACTCTCCGCCACATGAAGCGCCTGTTTTCTGCAGCCGCTGCCAAAGCCCACAAACGCCTTGCAAGGCAAAACCGGTTCTTCTGCGCCCTGACGGCTCAGCGCCTGCAGAATAATATTAATCCCCAAGCTGAATCCGGTGGCCGCTGCCGGTGCGCCGTACGTTTCAAGCAGCGTATCGTACCGGCCGCCGCTGAGAACCGGGAACCCGATCCCATGTGCAAAGCCCTTAAAAATCGTTCCCGTATAATAGTTCAGACTGTTCACCAGACCGAGATCAATGGATACATATTCCCGCAGACCGTAATCTTCCAAAATACAGAGAATCCTCCGCAGATTTTCAATGGCCTCTAAAGAACGCCTGTTTTTCGTCATAGAAGCAGCACGGTCCAAAATCTCTGTGTCTCCGAATAAAAACGGCATTTCCAGCAGAAGCGACCGCAGCTGCGGCGACAATCGCTTTTCCTTCAGCAGGTATTCCAGCTGTGCATAATCCTTTTTATCTACTAATAAGCGGACTTCCTCCCCCTCCTCCTCACGGAAGCCGGCCTCCTCAATCAGGCCCTTGAAAAAGTCCGCCTGTCCTAAATCGATTTGAAAATCACGAAGTCCTGCCGCTTTTGTCAGAAGGATCGCCTCGGCAACGGCTTCTGCATCGGCCTCTGCCGACGGCGCGCCGATGATTTCAATTCCGGCCTGAGTAAATTCCTTAGAACGGCCGCCGCCGAATTCATTATAACGGAATACATTCCCGATATAGAAAAATTTCATCGGCAGAACACTGCCTTTGAGCTTTGTGGAAAAAAAGCGCGCCGCCGGAATTGTCAAGTCCGGACGCAGAACAAGCAGGCGTCCCTCCTTGTCCACAAATTTATACATCATTTCCTGCTCGATCACGGCGGCGCCGTAAACACGTCGAAATATTCAATAGACGGTGTTTCGATTTCATGATACGCCGCGCTCCGAAGATGCTTGCGGATACACTGCTCCATATTCTTTTTCAGGAAACATTGCTCCAGCATAAAATCCTGTACGCCGTCGGGTGTATACAGCTTGTATCTGCCGTCACGGTTCATCTGCATCCCATCCTTTTATTCAATCTTAGTTAAATTTGAATATGCAAGCATCAGCCGCTTCATTCCGCATACATCAAATGCAATTTCAATTTTGGCATTTTTCCCGGAGCCCTCAATACGGACTACCGTACCGGTCCCGAATTTTTTATGGGAGACCCGCTGTCCTACTTCACACGAAAAATCAGCGGCGCTTTTTTCAGCGGCAGTGCCGGCGCGGCGGCCGGCCTGTCCTAAATACTGATTGATATCCGCGGCGCTGCTGATCATTTTCCCGAATCCGCCTGTTCCCCCGGGGCCCGGCCGGTGGAGCCGATATCATAAGCACCTCTCCGATTGCTCCGGCCTACATTTTCACCGGAAATGACATGAACTACAGGCTCCTTCCGCGCACGTTTCCTTCCGCCCGCAGATTCCAGAACCGCTTCCGGAATCTCCCGCAAAAAACGTGATGGCAGATTTCTGGTGGTCTGTCCGTAAAGCATGCGATTCTCTGCATTCAGCAGGTACAGCTTCTGCTTTGCTCTTGTAATCGCCACATAGCATAGCCGCCGCTCTTCGTCCAGACCTTCCGGAGACTCATTGGAACGATAGGACGGAAATATGCCTTCCTCCATCCCCACCACAAAAACCACAGGAAATTCCAGGCCCTTTGCACTGTGGATGCTCATCAGCGTAACGGTATTGTCATCGTCTGCCTGCTTATCCATATCCGTGCTCAGCACTACGCTTTCCAAAAAGCGTGCAAAAGTCGGCTCCGACTCGCCCGTATCATCCACCAGCTCACGGCTGTCCGCCTCAAATTCTTTTGCAACGGAAATGAACTCCATCAGGTTCTCAATACGCGACTGTGCTTCAATTGTATTTTCATTGCGGTATTCCGCCACCAGGCCGGATTCCTCAAGAATATATTCTACAAATTCCGAGATTCCCATCTCATCCTTTTTGATCATGGTCTCCAGAAACCAGGAAGCAAATGCCGTCATTTTAGAAGCTGCCCGGGATAATGCCGGATACGCCTCTGCAGTAAGCAAGATATTGAAGATCGGCTGATTTTCCTTTGCCGCAATTTCTTCGGCATACTGCAGGCTCGTTGCCCCAATTCCGCGCTTAGGCACATTTACGATTCTGCGCAGCGCCACTTCATCCAACGGATTATTAAACACCCGCAGATATGCGGTCAGATCCTTGATTTCCTTACGGTCAAAGAAACGCAGGCCGCCGTATACACGATACGGAATTCCCATTCGCATCAGCATACTTTCCGATGCCTGTGAAAGCGCATTGACTCGGTACAAAATCGTGAAATCTTGATAGCGGAGCCCACCCTTTTCTACGCCCTCCATAATTTCCCGGGCAATAAAGCCGGCCTCGTCATTCTGATCCTCCGCCGTATAATGAAGGACAGACTCGCCCTTTCCCTGCGCAGTCCACAGCGCTTTGCTTTTGCGGCTGACATTATTGCTGATGACGGTATTGGCTGCATCTAAAATATTCTGTGTAGACCGATAATTCTGTTCAAGCTTAATAGTTCTGCAGCCGGGATACTCCTTTTCAAAATCCAGAATATTGCGGATATCCGCCCCCCGGAAGCTGTAGATGCTTTGATCATCATCGCCCACCACGCAGAGATTATGGTATTTTGCCGCCAGCATGGTGACAAACACATACTGCGCCCGGTTGGTATCCTGATATTCGTCCACTAATATGTAACGGAACCGTTCCTGATAATAGGACAAAACATCCGGATTATTTTCAAAAAGCTGAATTGTCATCAGCACCATATCATCAAAATCCATGGCGTTGTTCGCCTTCAGCGTTTTCTGGTACATTTCGTATACATCTGCATATTTCCGGTAAACATAATCATTCTGCGGCACCGAATCCTTATACTGCTCCGGCGCGAGCATTTCGTCCTTTGCT
This sequence comes from uncultured Clostridium sp., assembly GCA_900555605.1. Classification (GTDB taxonomy): domain Bacteria; phylum Bacillota; class Clostridia; order UBA1212; family UBA1255; genus UMGS1851. The sequence goes on from USLW01000132.1 coordinate 5,394, forward strand.
TTTGCAATCGCAGCACGGATTGCCTTGGCTGAAATTCTTTTCTCATCAATATTCAGCCGCTTCTGGCAGTCCTTGATCACGGTCATCGCTTCGGAATCATCATAGATGATGAAATTTTTTGTAAAACCTATGAGGTCCGCATAAGAACGCAGAATTCTTCCGCACGCCGCATGAAACGTTTGAATCCACATGCCGCCCGTATTGCCCGCCAGAAGTTCATAGGTCCGTTCCTGCATTTCCCGCGCCGCTTTGTTCGTAAAAGTAATGGCTAAAATATTCCGAGGGGCTATACCGCATTCCTCCACCAGATATGCGATCCGGTAAGTCAGCACCCGGGTTTTTCCGCTTCCTGCTCCTGCCAGAACCAGCAGCGGTCCGTCCTGATGCGTTGCCGCCAAATATTGCTGGTCATTCAACTGTTGTTGTAAATTCATTCTGTGCCTCCGTCTATGATAAACGCTGTCTATATATTTCATACAGCACAATACCTGCCGCAACCGATGCATTCAGGGAGGAAATTCTGCCGCCCATGGGAATAGACAGGATAAAATCGCAATGTCTGCGCACTAATGTTCCGATTCCTTTTCCTTCTCCGCCGATCACCAGGCCCATGGGACCCCGCAGATCAGCTTGATAGAATACCGAATCTCCGTCCATATCGGTTCCCGCAATCCAAAGCCCATGGGCCTTCAGCGTCTCGATTGCCTGGGAGAGGTTCGGGACCCGCGCCACGGGTACATGCGC
>USLW01000133.1 GCA_900555605.1 uncultured Clostridium sp.
GCCCGAAAGTTGCGCGCCTGACAATCAATTGCGGCGAGGAACTGAATGAGGACGGCTCTGTGCGATATGCCATGCGGAGTACAAATGTGTATCAGGAATTTTGGACGCTGCGGAAGGGTCCGCAGGAAATCTCCAACATCGGCATGAAGACGTTTCGGTATGCGGAAATTTTCAACTGTCCGGTGGAACTGACGCCGGATATGATATCCGGTATCGCGCTTCGTCAGGAGTTTGACGAAAGCGCTTCCTTTTTTCAATCGTCAAACGAACTGCTCAACCAGATTTATGCGCTGACAAAATACACAATTAAAGCGACGAATCAGGATCTTTATGTGGATTCTCAGTCCAGAGAGCGTCTTGCTTATGAGGGGGATGCATTGATTAATATGCTGTCGTCTTATTCCTTTGAAAGCAGCTACGCGCTTGCGCGTTTCTCCGGAGAATATCTGAACACACACAGAACGTGGCCTGTGGAATATGCGCTGTATTCGGTTATAATTGCGTATCTGGATTATCTGTATACTGGAAATACCGCCTCAATCGAAGCGAATTATGATATTCTGAAAACAAAATTCTATACGGAGCAGCTTGATTCCGAAAAGGGACTTCTGCATGTATGCCACAGCTATGTGAATCGATGGGATTCCGTGCTTGTAGATTGGCCGCAGTCTGAGCATGACGGGTATTGCTTCGGAGAAGCATATTATAATACGGTTATGAATGCGGTGAGCTGCGGCGCATATTTTGCAATGGCTGAAATTGCCCGGGCATTGGGGAAAGAGGAAGACGAACGGCAGTACGTTTCTCTGTACGGTACGCTGAAGCGCAGCATGATTGCTTACTTATATGACAGGGAGTGCGGCGCGTTTTGTGACGGACTGAAAGAAAATGGGGAAAAAATTGCACATTATGCGCAGCATGCTACTGCGTTTGCACTGGCCTTTGGCATTTACGACAGTCCTGAAATGGCGGCGCGTCTTGCGGATAAGATCCGCAGGGACGGAAAGATTAAAACCAGCGTATACGGCGCGTTTTTTGTTCTTGAAGGATTGTATAATGCGGATGCAGGGGATATTGCCGCGGGTTTGCTGACAGATCCGGATGACAGCTTCGGTGCGCGTACATGGGCTTACATGCTTAGCGGTGCAGGTGCTACGATTACGACTGAGGCTTGGAATACAAGAAATAAAGGCAATATGACATTTTCTCATCCCTGGGGATCCGCGCCGGCCAGTCAGATCACCCGCGGCTTATTCGGGATCCGTCCGCTGGAGGCGGGCTTTGATCGGTTTCAGATCCGATTCCGGCCGGGGCATATCTCCAGAGCGTTTGTAAAAATGCCGTGTGTAAAAGGTCAGATTGAAGCCGGCTATGAAATGTCTTCTGCCGTGGGCAGGGACGGGGAGCATTATACCTTTACTGCCAGAATCTGTGTGCCGGCTGACAGCCGTGCGGTTGTATTTTTGCCTGCGGCGAGCGGTTCCTGCTGTCCGGAAGAACGGGAAATCCATGTTTCCGTAAACGGAAATTATATGGAGGCACAGCGCGCGGGCATGTATGCCGGTGTAGAAGTCGGTTCCGGACGGTATGAATTCAGTATCAGCTGGTAAGCGCATTCAGACCGCGGCCTTTTCTTTTCGGCAGCAGATCGCGGATTCCGCAGGACAGGCCGGCATTTCCGTATGCCGGCTTTGTTATTTATCCGCGAAGGAACCTATTAACCTAATAATGTATAGCGAAGGGTCCGGGGCGTGATGGGAATCGTACTGCCGGTCCGCTGATGGTATTGCCGGACGATTTTCCAGAAGCCCTGCCGTGTGATCCGCTGGCCTGCCATATTGACAAATAACGCAGTTTCCGCATTGCGGCACATGGTGGGACGGCTGTCTTTCAGATAGCGGTCCAGCATGGATTTTGTTTCCGGAGAAAGGGGGAAAAAAAGTTCGCCCTTTTCTGTTTTCAAGGAAATCAATGCCTTGTCCGCCATATAATCCGAAAGGTTCAGTGCGGTCATTTCGGAGGCCCGCATTCCTGTCCTTGCGACCAAATCGATCATGGCGCGGTCCCGGATCCCTTTTACAGAGTGCTGGCTGATTTGATCCATCAGGGAGATTACATCTACACTGGTTGGTGCTTTTACTGTTTTTTGTTCATTTTTCGGAAGCTTCAGTCCTTCACAGGGATTTTCGCTGATCAATCCATTTTTCACCAGATATTTACAGTAGCCTTTAATTGAAGCGGCACAGCGAAGAATCGTGGTGGTGGCGCGGCCGATTCTCCGCAGATACAATAGGTATGAGACAATATGAGCCCTTTTGATCTGCGCCGGCGCGGTAACGCTGATTCCTTTCAAATAGGCCTGAAAGCCTTCTAAATCGTATCTGTAGGAAGAGGTTGTATTTTTTTTCAGCCCCTCTTCGGAAACAATATGTTCTATATATTGGTCAATCATATTCGATCCCGCCATTTTCAGCTTTTTACATGCCATATATATGCCGGAAATGTATAAATATGCGGAAGCAGGCTTTGTATTGCAAATCATAGGAAGCTGCGGCCGATATTTCGGAAGCTCGGAATATTTATCTGCGGAACGGGTTGTTTTTCCAAAAACATGGTGCTATACTGTACAAAATTAAAAAGGATGGAATTGGATACAGGCACTGCGCGGTGCTGAAATGAATAAGAGAGGGGTAGCTGTATGAATATTACACTGAAAGTAAAGGACAGTCCGGCTGATAAAGACCGGCTGATTTCCTGCGGTACGGTGCGCTTTGAAAAGCCTGTCCGCGGACTGAAGTTTTCCTTTAAGGGATATGGCGGAAACGGGACGTTTGATTTATTGGTTGACGGCACGGTAGCAGCTGTGCTTGTCTGCCGTTCCACGGCGCCTTACCATGATCTGGAGGAATCACACGCGGAAATTCCGCTGCTTTCCGGAACCCATGAGATTGCGTTTCAATGCCCGCGGGGCTGGTATTTCGATGCATTTGTTTTTACCGAGGAGAGTCCGTATCAGGAGCCCTATCTTGTGCCGGAATACTGTTTCCGTGAGACAAACAATGATCTGCTGACCGCTGTGGATATGCTGGGCAGAAAATTGCCGGATGCCGAAGAAGCCGGTCCTCCGAGAAAAAAGTTTGTGGGACTGTTCTATTGGACCTGGCGCCATTTGAGCATGCACGGCAATCCCCGCAATCTGACACAGATTCTGAAAGAGGCGCCGGAAGCGGAATACGATATGAAGCATCCTATTTGGACGGACCGGGATGTCGTCCATTGGAACGAACCTTTTTACGGCTTTTACAGAAATGACGATCCGTATGTAATCCGCAAGCACGCGCAGTATTTTGCGAATGCGGGCGTAGATGTTCTGGTATTTGATGCAACCAACGGATCCTGGACCTGGGACGATGCGTTTATGCCTTTGCTGGAGGAACTGACAAATGCGAGAAAGGATGGAATTCCTACGCCGCAGGTGGCGTTTATGATGAACTTCGGTCCTGTGCCCACGACGCTCAGTATGCTGCGCGGATTGTACCAGAATCTGTATAAACCGGGGCTGTACCGCGACCTTTGGTTTATGTGGGACGGAAAGCCTCTTGTGATGGCATATCCGGAGGTGATTCCGGAAAGCGGCAGATGTGATCAGGAAACGGCGCTGTATCAGGAGCTACGTGAATTTTTTACATTCCGGCCCGGTCAGCCCATGTATGCAGGCGGACCTACCAGAAATGATCAGTGGGGCTGGCTGGAAATTGCGCCGCAGAACGGATATGTAAAAAAAGAAGACGGCACCTATGAAATGTGTACGGTCGGGGTGGCGCAGAATGCACGTGACGGCAGAATCTGCACCCATTTCAACGATAAAGGAACTTACGGCAGAAGCTATACGTTTGCGGATAAACACAGCCGTTTGACGGATCACTCCTATCAGTACGGATATAATGTGCAGGAGCAGTGGGAGTACGCTTTGCAGATTGACCCGGAATATATATTTATTACCGGCTGGAACGAGTGGATTATGGGAAAATTTCCCGGACTCCCTTGGGTAATTGATCCCAACAGCACGCAGATTGCATTTGTAGACCAGTATGACCGGGAGCACAGCAGGGATATTGAGCCGGATATTGACGGATATCTGGATACGTATTATTTACAGATGGCGGCAAATATCCGCCGATTTAAGGGGCTGGCGCATGTGGAAAGAGACACGGCGGCCCATACGCTCAAGCTCGGTGATTTTGCGGCATGGGAGGATATTCGGCCGGAATACATTTCCCATAAGGGCACCGCCGCACATCGGGATTATCCGGGATTGGGAAATACGCATTATCAGAATCAGACCGGCCGCAATAACCTGATTTCTGCGAAGGCGGCATATGATGCGGAGCATTTATATTTCCTATGTACGTGTGCGGAGAAGATTGAAGGCGCGGGAACAGATGATGACACCTTTATGACGCTGCTGCTTGATACAGACAAAGAAAAAAAGACCGGATGGGAGGGGTATGACTATAAGATCACGGAGGGAAGCTGCTTTGCATACCGGGACGGCGCTTGGGTGAAGGTCGGAGACGTGCCGTATGTAATAGAGGAGAACCTGCTGGCCTTGCAGATTCCGAGAGCAATGCTTGGATTAGCAGGCGCACAGAAACCGTCTTTTGAATTCAAATGGTCTGATCATATCGTGCTGGATCAGGTTATGAATTTCTACAGGGACGGAGACTGCGCGCCGTTCGGACGATTTAATTATTTGTATTGAGAGTCGGAAGCAGGCTCTTGATCAGGCCGATTATTTTACCAACGCCATTTGTATTCGGTTCCGCCTTCATCTTTTCGATGAGGGCGGATTGATCTTTTTCTAGATAACCGATAGCGGAAACCAGCGTTTGCGGTGATAGCTTTTCATCCCGCAGGACAATGGCAAAACCGCGTTTTTCGAAAGAAGCGGCATTTAGAATCTGATCTCCGCGGCTTGCCTCGAGAGACAGCGGAATCAGCAGCATTGGCTTGTGCAGCGCTAAAAATTCATGAATTGCATTGGATCCGGCCCGTGACACGACAAAATCGGCCAGTGCCAGGAAATCCGGCAGTTCTTCAGAGATAAATTCAAACTGTGCGTATGATTTCAAATAAGCACGGTCTGTCTGCGCGGATTTCTGGGCAGGCGCATCCGGCGGCTGCGTTTTTTGTGCCGGAGAAACGTCATATTGAAGCGTACTGTCAAGATTGTTTCTGCCGCAGAGATGGATGATGTTATAGCGCGCAGTTAAAGTTTTCAGACTGCCGCGTACTGCTTGATTGATCGATTTTGCACCAAGGCTGCCGCCCATAACCAGAATGACAGGCTTCTGATCAAATCCCAGCATTTTTCTGGCTTTTTCGGGATCTCCGTGAAACAGCTCCTCCCGGATCGGCGATCCGGTGCAGACACCTAAGGGCGGTGCGATCTGCTTTAATGTGTCCGGAAAGGTCAGACAGATTTTCGTAGCGTATTTTTTTGCGATTCTGTTAGCCAGTCCCGGGGTGATATCCGACTCGTGGGAGACCACCGGAATTTTATAATGATGCGCTGCCGCGGCAACGGGAACGGAGACAAAACCGCCTTTGGAAAAGACAAGATCCGGTCTGAGCTCCTTTATGATTTTTTTTGCATCATGATACCCGCCGATGACGCGGAACGGGTCGGTAAAATTTTTCAGGGAAAAATAGCGGCGCAGCTTTCCGGTGCGGATAGGGTGGTAGGTGATACCAGGCGTTTTAGCGATGATATCGCGTTCAATGCCGTCCGCGGAACCAATATAATGGATTTGCGCATCCGCGTCCAATTGCTTCAGCCGCGGAATCAGTGCAAGATTCGGCGTGACATGGCCGGCTGACCCGCCGCCTGTTAAGATGATCTTTATCATAAGAACCTCCCGTTATCTATCTGCGGACTGCGCCGCGCAGCGCGGCATGTACCGCGGATGGTCAATTTGGATATAGGTGTCTTTCGTATTATATGTTTTTCAGGTTGACCACATTCCTTCGGCCGCCGCTGAGAAAACTTTGTATATTTTTGCAGACCGCTTCGACGAGCCGCGTGCGGGCTTCCCGGGAGGCCCATGCGATATGCG
>USLW01000134.1 GCA_900555605.1 uncultured Clostridium sp.
AAAGGGCGCGACGTGATGAATATATCCCCAGTCAAGGTCATAAAATACCCAGTACCATTTCAGCGTTTGCTTGCCTGCAGGGTCTGCTGCCGTAAAGCAGCGGATGTTGGCCAAATCCTTATTACCGGAGTAGACTTCCGCCACCAGCCATTCGATCATGCTGTCGACATTGACACGATCCGCGAGATAACGGTAGCTTTCAGGCAGGGACATATCATGTTTTTTTACGTATTGGCACAGCGCATCATAAGCTTTTCCGCTGCCGAACTCCACATCTGCGCTGCTGCGGATGAGAGAGACCGTTTCCGGGTCCGTCTCTGGGTGACGGGAAACCACGAAGTCTTCGTCGACTTTTTCCCGGATGGCATAGATTCCCCAATACGCGCCGTTCAGATACAGAACACAGAACCTGTAATTCTGCACCTCGAGATTCTGCATGCCGTCTGCGGCCAGTGCGGTGAGAAATTCATCGCGGAAAATAGAACGGGTATAATCTTCGCCGCAGCGAATCATGAGCGTTTTGAAGCGGGCTGGTGCATCTGGATTTTCAAATATGGGATATTCAAGAAATTCGCTGCCGTAACGGGATTTGAATTTCAGGCTGAATGATTTCTTTTCGAGATACCGGCTTCCTCCGCCCGCGATTTTGAGACCGCAGTCAATGGTAAATCCGCTTCCGCCTTTTTCATAAAATGCGGCACTGGCCTTTCGCTCCCAGTCTTTATAATAATTTGCTCCGTAATAGGGTGCCTCCGGAGAGGCATCCGGCCCTTTTACATAAATCCCCGTTTCATCGCTCCAGAGATCGTCCGGATCCAATACAACGCTCAGAATCGGAAGCGTATGGCCTTCGTTTATAAAAAAGCCGGCTGTGTATACGTCACTTTTGATTTTATCCGGCGCGATGGAAACCGCTCTGACCACTGTGGTTTCGGAGATCGTGAAGGGACCTGTATAGAGCAGGCTCTTATCCGTCGGTTCCTTTCCGTCAAGCGTATAATAAATCCTGCCTTCTCCGGAAAGCGTAACAAGAATCGGTGCGGCGGATTCGTCGTAAATACCATCCGGCGTCAATGAGACCGGCGTATGGGAGATTTCTCGTTTCCCGGCAGTGTTTTCTTCGCCGGGCGTTGCTTTTTCAAAGTAAAAGAAGCCGGCTTTCCCGGGCATTCTGCCGCAGCTTCCGCCATAGGGAATGTCCGTTAGCAGCACACCGTCAAGCAAATTTTTGGCAGCGTCTGATAGATATAGGCATTCTGATATTCCGTCCAGCTTAAAATTTGTATGTACATAGGAACCGCCAGTCAGACTTTCATCCCCGGAGGCGAGAAAAACACAGATTTCACCGGGCGCGAGTATTTGATCCGGCATATTCCATTTCAACGGATCCTTTTTGCTGTCGGATAAATAATAATTTTTTAGATTGACGGAAGCAGAAGTGACATTTTTAATTTCAATCCAGTCATAATATGCTCCGTTTTGTTCCAGCTGCTGAAAATTAGAGCTTACCGCTTCGTTGATCACCAGCATTTTACCCCCGGCCTCTGCTTCTGCAAAATATGCCTCCACACCGGCAACCGTATTTGGATATCCCGGCGAGACAATGTTTGTGACCGCAAAGGGATCCGTGGGCTGAGCCCCGGTCCGTGCATAGGCATAATCGTCTTTTAGATCAGGATATGTAACGCTGTCAATCAAAAGGCCTTCCGGATCTGCAAGCAGGACGGTTTTGCTCTCCTTGCTCAATTTGAAGGCAATGTGCAGCTCGCCGGTATAGGTGCCTGCGCCGGAAGCAAATAGCAGCAGGGATGCCTGCGGCGCTATCCATACGTCGGGAAATGTCCATTTTACGCTTCCGGGAGAAAGACTCAGGGAAAAGCCCTTGAGATGGATGGGAACGCTGCCGTAATTTGTAAGTTCAATCCAATCCTGCCTGACGCCCTGACGGTCTGTAATTCCTAAGGTGTTGGAAGCCATTAGTTCACTGATTTTTAAAAAGTGTGCCGGATTGGGCGTTTCCGAGGAAGGTGTTTGGGCAGGCGAGGCTTCAGCAGTCGTTTGCACAGGAAAATCCGTCCGATCTGAAGCGGAAGCAGCAGGCGCTGTATGCTGCGGCAGGGATTGTACGGTACAGCCGGCGGCTGTATAAATAAAAAGAAAGGCAAGCATACAACGAATTAAAATATGAAAAAAATCTTTTCTGTGCTTCATAGATGCTCCTTCAACATTTATACTGCAGTATATTAATATCTATATTATATCATATCTCATTGCGGTTCGGTACTGCCAAAATCATTGAAATGATTTAACAAGCAGGCGGCGTGCCCGCGACGTTCTGAGACAAATAAAAGAAACGCTGGAAAAGGATGATAGATTATTGGTATAATATTGAATGAAGGCACGATATAAAACGTGTATAAAAACAGAGAAGAAGGGATGTTCCTATATGAATCCAATCAACGCGTATATTGATCATACGAATTTGAAACCGTACGCAACAGAGGCGGATATCCGCAGGCTGTGCGCGGAGGCTGCAGAGGCACGGTTTGCCTCGGTCTGTGTCAACCCCTGTTATGTTTCGCTGGCAAAACATCTATTATCAGGCACCCATGTCAACGTGTGCACTGTAATCGGTTTTCCTTTAGGGGCCAATAACGCTGCAGTAAAAATTGCGGAGACGGAAGATGCGTATCGCTTGGGCTGTGATGAGTTCGATATGGTGATTTCCGTAGGCGCGCTGAAAGATGGCCGGCTGGATTATGTGCGCGATGAAATCCGTGCGGTCGCGGCTGTGGCAAAAGGAAAAATTGTAAAAGTCATTATTGAGACGGGTCTGCTGACGGATGCGGAAAAGGCAGCAGCCACCAAATTGGCTTGTGAAGGCGGCGCCGCTTATGTGAAAACCTGTACCGGCGTATCGGCAGGGGCCGCGACGATAGAAGATGTACGACTGATAAAAGCTCATCTTTCCGGCGGTGTAAAAATAAAAGCTTCCGGCGGTATTAAGACATATGAGGCTGCCAAGGCGCTGATTGCGGCAGGAGCAGAACGTCTGGGAACCTCTTCCGGTCTTGCGATTATGGAAGCGTGGAAGCAGTGCGCAGATACGGATAAAACCGGTGATTGCTGATGAACGGCTTATTTTCCGAGGTAGTGGCAGCGCGTACCATGAATACGCTATATATCATTCTGGATATTTTGTTTTTATGCTTTTTGCTGGCGGTGCTGCTTTGGAACCGGCGGTATCAGGCGGCAGTCGCGGGCTTTCTTGGCGGGATTTTATATTTTATTGTAGATTACGGAGTTTTTTATATGTGGCTTGGGACGCGGACTGTGGAAGGTGCGGATCCGGTCTGGTTTCTTCTCTGGCTATCCATGAGTTATGGTTTTACCAACTTCGTTTGGATTTGGGTCTGGCTGGATCGGGATGGCCACGCGCTGGAATGGTCCCTGCTGATTACGAGCGGATGGCTGTGTACAGCGCTGCTCAGCCAAAATTTCGGCAGCTGTTTCACAAAAATCTCCATTTTTCGCGGGACCTCTGGTTATCACGGGATCATGGCGGTGTTTTTGTTTGTTGGGTATGCGATTCTCTGTCTATGGAATATCCGCTGTCAGGACAAACAAAAACGCGCGCCGCTTCTTTGGATCCTTTCCATCGGAATTTTAGTGCAGTTCGGTTGGGAGTTTATTCTAACGATTTCAGGAATCCGGAATCAGAGCATTGCGACATTGATCGTCAATTCCCTGCTGGAAACCAACATGGGGCTGCCGTATCTGTATTTCATTCATTCTGCGGTAAATCGCAAATACGGCCCGGATCTGAGAAAAAAGATCGGAACGGCGTCCTGCAGAAAAAATGCATTACCAGGTTTATAAGTCTTTTTAAGATGTTGGACAGCTGCCGGGGAAAATTGCGGCAGACAGACGGTCGACGGCTTCCGGAACACATTCCGCCCTGACTCCGGAATAGTTCAGGACAATTGCTTGTAAGGCACAATCGTCAGGATTTTGATAATATTCGGAGAGGCATGAGATTCGGATACCTTTCTTTTTCGCATTTTCAACAAGCAGCCGATCGTCCGAAACCGGATGCAGAATTTGCAGCAAAAAATGCAGCCCTGCGTTTTCCTCACGGATCCGGGTTATATCAGAAAGCGGACTTGATTTTACCTTCTGAATAATCTGATCCCGCAGCATACGGTAATATTTGCGCATCCGATTGATATGGCGCTCATAGTATCCGCGGCGTATAAATTCCGCAAGTGCATATTGCTCGAGGGTTGGTACGGTACAGGCGTAAAATGATAGCTGCTGCCGGCAGCGGACTGCTAAATGTGGGGGAAGGATCATATAGCTGATCCGAAAGGAAGGCGCTAAGGTTTTGGAAAAGGTATTCATATAAATGACTTTTTCCTCCATATCCGTACTTTGCAGCGTCTGTATAGGTTTGCCTATCAGACGAAATTCACAGTCATAGTCATCTTCGATAATATAGCGTGACGGTGCTTCCGAAGCCCAAATCAAAAATTCCTGGCGCCTTCTCACCGGCATAACAATACCGGTGGGAAAGTGATGTGCAGGTGATATGCGTACGAGATCGGCGCCGCTTCTGCGCAGTGCAGCCACAGACATTCCCGCATGATCAATGGCAGCCGGGACACAGGCGATACCGTTGCTGGTAAAAATGCGGGCTACTTTCGGATAGCCGGGGTTTTCAACGGCACAGACCCGGCGGCGTCCGAGAAGCTGTACCAAGAGCCCATAAAGATATTCGGTGCCTGCGCCGAGCACAAGCTGTTCCGGATCTACGGCAATGCCTCTGAAATGGTACAGATGGCCGGCAATTGCATGCCGCAGCTCCGGAATGCCGTTTGAAGGTGCGCTTTGCAGCAAATCGGTGCTTCTGCCGGAAAGGAGCTCCCGCATAATTTTAGACCATTGGCTGAATGGAAAATATTCATGATTCACAGAATTGTTTTTAAAATCCACAAAAAATACCGGGAACTCATTTTTATGCACAGGCAGGCTGAACGGCTCGGCGGGAAGCCGGTTTTTTTTACAAGGCAAAGCGGGACTTTTTGTTTCCGATACAAAATATCCTTTTTTTTCTATCGCATACAGATATCCCTCCTGAATCAGCTGCGCATAAGCGTGCTCAACCGTAATGCTGCTGATTCCTAAGTTTTTTGCCAAGGCGCGTTTTGACGGCAGCTTTTCGCCGGCACGGAGCGTGCTGCGCAGAATATCCTGTTTGATATATCCATAGAGCTGTTCATACAGGCTTTTGCCGCTTGCCTGATCAAATATGTAAGTCAGCATAGTTTGCTTCGCTCCAAACTGGTATTATAAAATAATCATAAAATGGTTATTTCAATATGGTCAGTTGATATTATAATGAAAACCGTACTTCTTGTAAAGGAGTACGATAAATGAACGCAGGAGGCGGCTGAGATGGATTCAAAAAGGGAGATGCTGAATAAGGAATTGGCGCAGATGTTAAAAGGCGGCGTGATTATGGATGTGACGAGCCCGGAGCAGGCGCAGATTGCACAGGCGGCGGGAGCCTGCGCAGTCATGGCATTAGAACGGATTCCCGCGGATATCCGGGCTGCGGGCGGCGTTGCCCGAATGAGCGACCCCCGGCTGATTCGGGAAATTCAGGAGGCTGTTTCCATTCCGGTAATGGCCAAATGCAGAATCGGACATTTTGCGGAGGCACAGATTCTGGAGGCCATCGAAATCGACTATATTGATGAAAGCGAGGTGCTGTCGCCTGCGGACGACAGATACCATATTGATAAAACACAGTTTCAGGTTCCGTTTGTCTGCGGTGCGAAAGATCTGGGGGAAGCGCTGCGCAGAATCAGCGAAGGTGCTGCTATGATCCGGACAAAAGGGGAGCCCGGAACCGGCGATATTGTGCAGGCAGTCCGTCATATGCGCAAGATGAACAGTGAAATTTCACGGATTTCTGCTATGCGTGAAGATGAGCTGTATCAGGCGGCAAAGGAATCGCAGGTACCGTATGATCTTATTTTATTTGTACATGAAAACGGAAGGCTGCCTGTTGTGAATTTCGCGGCAGGCGGCATTGCAACGCCTGCCGAT
>USLW01000135.1 GCA_900555605.1 uncultured Clostridium sp.
CAGCTGCTTTTCAGCGTAGGCTACGCATTCTGACGATGGGGGAGGAGATCAGCAAGGAGATCGCCGTCGACGGCGTCGACGTGCGCGAGTTGTACGGTGCGCAGAATGTCTACCTCGAACAGATCCGGGCGCTGCGGCAGCAGGGGTATCGGTACGGAGAGATTGCAATTTTGTATCGGTCCGGCTTTTTATCACAGTTTGTCGAAAAAGCTTTGATGAGCGAAGAAATCCCATATGAGATCGTGGGAAGCACAAAATTTTTCGATCGGATGGAAATCATGGATGCCATTGCATATCTGCGCTTGGTTGCATCCGACGACGATAGCGCACTGCTTCGCATCATCAATACGCCGCGGCGGAAATTCGGAAAGGCAAAGGTAAATCTGCTGCGATCGCTTGCGGAACGGGAGGGGCTGACGCTTTTTGGGGCCTTGGTAAAATACTGCGATATCCGGGAGTTTCGGCAGACAAAGGTCGGGGAGCTGATCGCACTGATTCAGAAATTGCGGGAATCCAGCTCGCATACGGCTGTTTCAGAGCTTTTGCAGCAGCTGCTGGTGGAATCCGGGTACGAAGCCTATATCCGTGAAGCCGGCAACATGGAACGCCTGGATAACCTCAGTGAATTTAAAAAGATCACGCTTTCGTATGAACGGAGTTATGGAAAGCTCTCGGAGACGGATATTTTACCGGCGGAATTTCTGCCGCTTGAGATTTATCTGCAGCAGCTTGCGCTGATGAAGAAGAGCGGAACAGAAGAAGAGGAGACAGCTGACCGGGTGAAATTAATGACGATTCACGCGGCAAAGGGTCTGGAGTTTCCGGTATGCTTTGTGGTAGGGATGACCGAGGGCGTTTTCCCCTCGGGGAGAACGCTGGAGGAACGCAAACAGGAGGGACTGGAGGAAGAACGGCGGCTGTGCTTTGTAGCGCTTACGCGGGCCATGAAACGGTTGTTCCTGACGGATTCCGAGGGCCTCGGAAATACAGGATATCAAAAAACGCCTTCCCGCTTTTTATTTGAAATCGGTGAGACGAATTATGTACGCATCGGAACGATCTCCAAAGCGGCCATGCTGAAGGTCGACACTGCTTCTGCGGAGTTTCCTGCTGCAGCAGAGGTTCTGGCGCCGGGCAGCTGTGTGGAGCATGCCATTTTCGGAAGCGGAGAGGTTCTGCGTGCGGACACCATGCGTCACGTATACGAAATCAAATTTCAATCCGGTGCAGTGAAGCCGATTTCAATGGATTATGATTTTGCCTTCTGGCGCGGTTTTGCTGAAGCCGATTTTTCCGCGGAGGAGGAATCTGCGGAACCGGTATCAAAGGTACAAGCCGAACCCGTACCGCTGCCGGAGACGATTTTAGCAGCGGATGAAGACCGCTTCTCGGAGACCTCTTTGGTCCCGGAGAAAGCGCCTGATATTTTACCGGAGTTTACGATTCCTGAAAGTTTACCGTTTTCGGAAGAATCCGCTGCCTTACCCGCCCTGCAAACGCAGAACACCGCTGCAGATCAGGCCGCCGCAGATCAGACCGCCGCAGTTTCAACCGATAAAAAGAAAAAAAGACCGGCCGCGGACGGAATCAATCTTTGGAAGGACGAAACCGTTCCGCACGCGGGTTGGCACTGTATGGATATCATTGATCTCGGCGAGCCCGTGGGAATCTGTCAGATGTGCGGACATCAGATCATCCGGTACGTTCATAAAATGCAGCATCCCGCTTATCCGCGGATTATCGGGGCAGGCTGTATCTGTGCAGGTAAAATGGAGGGCGATCCGGAAGGCGCGCGGCTGCGGGAGGCGGAGTTTAAGAAAAAAATGGCCCGCTGTGTCCATTTTATCGGACACAGCCGCAAACAAAGCAGAAACGGAAATCAATATTTTAAATATAAGGACGAGATTGTTACCATCCTGCCCGATAAATTCAAACATGGAAAATATAAGGCCGTTTTCCGCGGAACCTATACAAAATCCTATGACACGCCGGAGGAGGCGCTGCGGGAGGTTTTCTTGACATTCCTGTCCTGATTTGTTAGCATATAGCGATCAACAGATAACGGAGGACTCCCTTGTGACAGATGCCAAAACGCTTGCATACATTAATTTATTTGCGGTACTGGGATCCCTTGAGAATTTATGTGCGCTTGATCCCGCAGCAGGCGCGCTGCTGCGCAGCCGGAAGCCGCTTCGTTTGGGAATTGCGGTAAAAGGCGGCCCGGCGGCAACCTTTGCTTTTGCAGACGGCGCCTGCACCATGGAGGAGGGGGCGGCGCGGTGCGATATCAGACTTCCTTTCTCTTCCTGCGAGAAATTCAACGGCATGATTGACGGGACCGTGACGCCGATTCCGTCCAAAGGCTTTACGCATATCGGCTTTCTGACAAAAGATTTTACCGCGCTGACGAATTTGCTGACGCGGTATCTGAAAGCATCCCCTGAGGACTTGGCGGACGAAACCTTTTTTCGGATCAGTACATCTCTGATGTTTTATACGATTGCCGCCGCAATTTCGCAGATCGGGAATCATGATAGAATCGGGCGGTTCAGTGCTTCCAATCTGATGGACGGCACGGTGATGCTGTCAATTAAAGGCGGTCCTGCCGCTGCTGTTACGGTAACGGACCACACGCTGCGCACAGTTAAGGAACGGCCCCGGGAGCCGCGGGCAATTATGGAGTTTGCGGATATGAGGCTGGCCCGGGATTTATTTGAGGGAAAGGTCAATTCCTTCGCCTGCATCGGTACGCGGCGGATTGAAATGCGCGGGATGATTTCTATGATCGATAATATCAACCGTATGCTGGATCGTGTTGCACAGTATCTGGCATAGCGCACCGCATGACGCCGCGGATTCCCTGCGCTTTGTGCCGCGTCTGCGCCGCAGTGCAGGGACTGTATTCAAGAAAGGTGAAAATATATGAGTAATCCGATTTATGAATATCCGAAAAGCAGAGAAGCCTTTGCACGGGCTGCAAACGTGATCCCTTCCGGCGTGTATGGTCATTTAGGCCCTGCGGAGGGCTGCTTTATTCCTGTTGATGCGTTTCCGCTGTTTGGTTCCCGCGCAAAGGGCAGTTATTTCTGGGATGTGGATGGGAACCGGTTTATTGATTACATGTGCGCTTACGGACCGAATATCTTAGGATACGGAGATGAGGAGGTTCAGGAAGCAGCGATGAAGCAGATGGCCCTTGGGGACTGCATGACGTCCCCCTCAACAAAGATGATCGATTTTGCCGAATTGCTGGTAGATACGGTGCACAGCGCGGATTGGGCATTTTTTGCGAAAAATGGAAATGATGTAACCTCATTGGCAGTGATGACGGCCAGAGCATATACGCGCCGGAAAAAGATTGTATTTTTTAAAGGCTATTACCACGGTGTTTCGCCTTGGACACAGAAGATAGACTATTCCGGCATTCTTGAAGAAGATGTCTACAACAATCTTTATGCGGACTGGAATGATTATGAGGGACTCGCGATGCTGTTTGAACAGCATCGGGGAGAGATCGCTGCTGTGATCTCTCAGCCGTACATGCACGGAAATTTCGCGGATAATGAAATGCCGGCAGAAGGTTTTTGGCAGAAGGTCAGAGATTTATGCACCAACAACGGCAGTATTCTGATTATTGATGATGTGCGGGCCGGGTTTCGGCTGGATCTCGCAGGTTCGGATCATTATTTCGGATTTGAAGCGGATTTGATATGCTTTTGCAAGGCGCTGGCAAACGGCTATAATGTATCGGCTCTTTGCGGCAGGGAATTTCTGAAAAATACGGTCAGCGGGATTTCTTTTACCGGAAGCTACTGGATGAGCGCCGTCCCGTTTGCAGCAGGAATCGCGTGCATTAACAAAATGAAACGGCTTAATCTGCCGCAGATATTAATGGAAAAAGGGAAAAAGCTAACAGATGGCCTGCTTTCTGCCGCGCGCAGGCATGGTTTTACACTGCGCGTCACCGGTGCGCCGTCACTATTTTACCTTCGGCTCGCGGATGACGACTCCTTGATGCTGCACCAGCGCTGGATCGCAGAAATGGTAAAACGAGGCGTGTTTGTCACCAATCATCATAACCATTTTATCAATTACGCATTATCGGACGAGGATATCCGAACTACGATTGAGATTGCAGACGAGGCTTTCCGCGTACTGTGAAAAGCAGGGCCTTTGCATGAACTAAAATTGATATCATATAAGCTGCTCTTATAGAATATAAAGGTATATTTTTATGGTGCGAACCCGAAGCAAACATCAAAATGCGGGGAGGTTCGCACCGCTTTTTAAAAAATTCATGCAGATAAATCTGAATAATACTGATAAAAAAATATTGCCTTTGGGCACAATGTACAATATAATAAAATACAATAAACAGTATTTTGTGAAGCTTTGCTGTCGTTCTCCATGCGGAGAACGTGGATTGAAATTCAGATTTTTGATAACGACCGATGGCAAAACCACGTCGTTCTCCATGCGGAGAACGTGGATTTGAAATTATATGAAGGCTGTAAGCTGATCGACAGGACCCTGCGCATACGGCAGCAGCTTGCCGCTGCCGGTACGAAATCCTTGCGCCTTTGTATTGACGGAATCTGTTTTGGCAGTATAATGGGTTGAACCAATTATAGTGTCGGGTGGAATGTTATGGGGATTTCTATTGTATTTTCCAATGTGTTAATGATGATTGCTTATTTGGGCTGCGGATTGGCTCTTGTAAAAGGGCATAAGGCAGAGCCGGGCCATGCAAAATCATTTTCCGGATTTTTACTTTATGTATGCTGTCCGTGTATGATTATCAGTGCATTTCAATCCATGGAATATTCGATGGAAAATATCAAGAAGGCTGTGCTGTTTTTCTTTGTGAGCATGATGGTGCAGCTTTTATTTTTCTTTGCACTGTTTCTTTTATTCAGAAAAAAATATACTGATGCAAAGTATCGGATACTGACCATTGGCGCAATCCTCGGAAATGTAGGTTTTTTCGGGCTTCCGGTGGCTACATCGCTTTTTCCGAATGAGCCTATCGTTGCTTGTTACAGTACGCTGTATGTAACCAGTATGAATATTCTGGTTTTTACAGTCGGTATATTTATGATTACAAACGATAAAAAGCACATCGCTCCGAAAGCGGCGCTGCTGAATCCCCCTATCCTGTCAGTTGTTGCCGCAGTTCCGCTTTATCTGCTGCAAATACATTTTCCGGCCCAGATCGGCACTGCGATTGCATTGCTCGGTAAAATGACAACCCCGATCTGTATGCTGATCCTCGGTATGCGGCTGGCTGCTGTAAGTCTGAAAAAGGTATTCACAAGACCATTTTCATATGCAGTATGTTTGCTTAAGCTTATTATATTTCCGTTGTTTGCTTATCTGTGCGTCTATTTTTTACCCTGCATCGACAGCACATTCAAAATTACATTATTTGTGCTGAGTGCCGCGCCTTCTGCTTCCGTGATCCTTTCCCTTGCAGAGCTGCATGAATGCGAACAAGAACTCAGTGCCAATGTGGTATTGATCACAACGCTTTTGAGCTTAATCACAATTCCACTTTTGCTGTTGATTGTATAGAAGGCGACAGACCGCTGACCAAATTAGACGCAGTGGCATAAAAGACAGAGAAAATGCCCGAAAGTAATTTCAATGGGTGGAAATTCGAATCCCTCCTGAGACTCCAAAACCGAGTTTGCATCTATTCTATGCTAATAGGTATCCTGAATTCGTTTTATTTTAACATCCATCCAAGAGGATACATACGTTATCTTTACTTTATACAAAATTTATTACAGTCTCGTTTATTTAGCCAAAAATCATCCTGCGTTTTTATCAACTGCTTTATTTCATCAATGTGTCCTTCATACCATTTTTGGATTGGTATCAATTCCCCTCCGCAACGAAAAATCTTTCTTCCGTCTGGATATAAGTAGACATATCCTTCCGGTTCATCTTTACATCGTCCACATCCGTAACAACCTGTGTATTTTCCATCAAATTTTTCGATTACAGACTTAATTGAATCTTTAAAAACATCTGAATATATTGTATTGGCATAAAATCATCGTTGATTTTTTCTTATCTTAATAGAAGTTCTCAAATGCC
>USLW01000136.1 GCA_900555605.1 uncultured Clostridium sp.
ATTTTCAGGCCCGCCGCGATCAGATCCGACAGTCGTTCCTCTAAATAATCAATCCGCTGCTTCAGCTCCGCGTCGCTGCTCCATTTTCTGTCGCAAAGGCTCAGCATCCCCGTTTCAAACAATATTTTACGCTGGAGCGCCCATTTCATCTGATTATCAAGCTTAGACAGTTCTCTGATCATCAGGGTCAGCTCCCCGGAACTGGTGCGCGCCGCCATTTGCCTGAGCCGCGCAAGTCCCTCCGCATCCTCATAAATCAGGTCTCCGGGATCCCGTACCGTTAGGACGATCAGCATATTCCGCAGCAATCCCATAAGCTCGCTGATAAAATTAGACGGATCCCTGCCGTCCGCAAAAATTTGGTCCGTATCCTGCAGCAGCGCCGTGCCGTCACACGACAGCAAATGGTCTGCAAATTGTTCCAAAAACGCTTTATCTAAAGAACCGGAAGCCGCTCTGGCTGCCTGCAGGGTCATTTTATTTCCGCAGGAAGCAAGGGTCTGATCCAGCAGGCTGATGGCATCCCGCATGGCGCCGTCGGCCTTTTGCGCTAAAAAGGATAGGGCCGTTCTGTCGTATTCCACAGACAGGCTTTGGCAGATTTCCTCCAGCCTGCGTACAATCCCATCCCGCGAAATACGTTTGAAATCATACCGCTGACAGCGGGACAGAATCGTTACCGGCAGCTTGTGCGGCTCTGTTGTGGCCAAAATAAATACCACATTTTCCGGAGGCTCCTCTAATGTTTTCAGCAGCGCATTGAACGCGCCGGTTGACAGCATATGAACCTCGTCGATAATAAAAACCTTATACTTGGCGCGGGCGGCAGAATACGCCGCTTCGTCGATAATAGAACGGATATTGTCTACGCCGTTGTTGGATGCGGCGTCGATTTCCGAAACATCCAGAATCTGCTGGGACAGGATTCCGCGGCAGATCTCACATGCATTGCACGGATTGCCGTCCGACGGATTCAGACAATTGATTGCTCTGGCAAAAATCTTTGCCAGCGTGGTCTTGCCTGTTCCCCGGGTGCCGCAGAATAAATATGCATGCGCAATTCTGTCTGATTTTACGGAATTTTTTAGAATCGTGACGACGCCGTCCTGCTCCACCACGTCGTCAAACACCATGGGCCGCCATTTTCTGTAAAGCGCAACATACCCCATATGAACCTCCCTGCCGCCCTTTCGGCAGTTAAAAATCATTCCAGCCCTCAAAGGTATAACCGGGAGCACTTACGGCACACGAAAGGGTTCGCTTACCGCTGCTTCCTTCCGGACCTGACGGGATTCACAAATTTTCGTTGCGCAAGACCCGGCTACACCCTTGGGGGCTGGAACGCTGATATAGTATATAATATTTCCCGGATTTATGCAAACAAAACTTAGCGGGCTCCGGCAGCGTCTGCCTGCAGCAGAAGCGCCCCGAAACCATACCTGCGGTTCGGGACGCTTTGGGGCGGACAACGCTCAGTTGAAATATCCGCTGTGCTTTTTTCGTTTTTATAAATTCTTTTCCGTGCTGCTGCTTTTACTTTCTTCAGCAGGCGCTTCTCCTTTTACGCAGAACAGCTGCTGCGGAAAGAAGCAGGAATCCTGCTGCCGCTGCACCGATAAACAGACTGCTGTCGCCGGTTTCTACAGGCGGGGTCTGGGGTTCGGATACGGTGCATACCGCTTTTGTAACGGTTACCACGGCGTCCTCCGCCATAATGCCGACCTTTCCGGAGATTTTGTCCTTCAGCGCAGGATGCGTCTCTTTCGTCATCTCCATTTTCTTTACTCCGTTCAGATAAATCTCTGCCGATTGATTGTCCGCATTATATACAAAACGAATCGTATATTCAGAAGCCTCCTCAATATTCCCCTCTGCTCCTATATAATTGTTCCATTCATTCTCAACGCCTGCGGCAGCCGGATCGCCTACCCGATAGAACATATAGAAAGCCAGATCGCGGTTGACCTCAACGCCGCTGAAGTTCTTATTATCAATTGTGCCGAAAGCGATTCCGAAGCCGTAGCCGCTGAAAGAACCGGTAACTTCATAGGTAAAGGATTTGCTGCCGTCCAATTCCAGATCTGAAATGGCCAGGAGCCGGCCGGGAGAATCTGAAGGACCGGATTGATCTACATTTACAAGACCTGCCGAGGAAATGTACCAGGTGCCCGCATTGCCGCTTTCCCATCCGGTCATATTTGTTTCAAATGCAGTAGAAATTGCGTCGTCCCCCTCTTTATAGAAAAGACTTTTGATGGATGTAAGGGTAGCGCCGGAATTGGTGAATATACCGATATTCCTGTTTAGGAACTGCCTGCCTGTATAAATATGGAATAAGGACCCGTTCACATACATATGCAGAGCGCCGGTTGCGGCATAATATTCCAGACGGATTGTATAAATGCCGTCTGTTCCGGCTGTAAACTTTCCTGATTTTCCATCGATCATGTTCCAACTGCCATTGTCGATATGAGCCCCGTACGTATCATTGGAACCGGTTTCAAAAGAAACATAATTCGCAGCATCTGTTACAAACGCCAGGCCGAAGCCAGGCCCGTCAACGGCCGCTGCCATTTCGTATACAAAATTCTTTGTGCCGTCAGGCGCGGGACTGAATTTTACAAGTCCTTTCATGTCCGCATCATCCCAGGTCGTACGCTTGATATAATCGGTCCCGAAGATATCCCAGGTGCCCTTTACATCAGTGGCTTTTCCCAACAGAGAAACAGAATAATTGATATCATTGAACCAGGCTTTGTTGCACCAGGTCTTCAATCCGAGACTTCCTTTGATGTCCAGGCCGTCAATGGTCTTTTGGTCAATGGTCATGACCACCTTGCCGTTGACCGCAAACTGAAAGGACTGACCGTCCGCTGCCGTCGCCTCTCAGCACCATTTCATACGTCTCGGCCTGTTCAACGGATTCCCCTGACTGCTGCCATACGTTTCCTGTGCTTGTCATATGAAACGCTAAGGTATTCCCCCCGCCTACCTGAAAGACGTACCAATCGGCTGTCGGGTTTTCTTTATCCGTAAAAATCGCCAATCCGCCGTCCGTTGTATTTGTGACGGTCCTGTAAGTAAATACAGTGGATCCGTCAATGGTCTGGTCAGACATCGCCAGCGCATTCTCATTGTCATGAGATACAAACCCTTGCGCGGTAGTCTCCCAGGTCTTGCTGTCGCAGCTTTTCCAGCCGGTCATATTGGTCCGGAAGCCGTCCTCAGCAGCAGCCGGAAACACGGTCATACAGCCTGCGATCAAAGCAGCAGCCAAGACCAGGTTCAGTATTTTTCTCCACATATCCATCTTCCTCTCTTCATATATTGTTGATACATTTTATACAACACTCCATATACAATTATAGAAGCGCTAAAATGGCAAACAAGTGAGAAAGATTATAAAATCAAGAGAAAAAACGACTTTGACGAAACGACGGCGCTGCAGGCGTCTTTTTAACGGATCGAATCAGCGACGGATCGGCGTTCTGGGATATTCCGGAAAAGGCCTGGAGCATCTGTTTTATCTTCGAGGTTTCGGACGCTCGACAGGATGGAGAAAACGCGGTTGTCATTGAGGTTATAAACAATCCGGCTTACCAAAACCGCGATCGCTTCTCAACCGATCTGCCCGGGCCGGTCCGATACGCGTAAATCCCCGCTCCGCACGGTCAAAAATTTTTCTTGACAACACAGCGCGGCATGTGTAGAATAGCTCTTGGTAAACAAAGGCGTTTACCGAGATTTTATGGGATTGGGCTCCCGAAAAATCTCGGTAGGCGCTTTTTTTGTTTATGCTTCAGCAGAATGGGAGGTAAGCGAAATGACTGATTTGTCATCCATCGACGGCCTGCGGGAGGGGCAAATACGGATTCCTTCAGGCTGCGCGATTTCCGGTATTTTTTCCAAAACAGGCGCGCCGATTTCCGGAGATAAGATCATCCGATCCATTGCAACCATGCACGAACGCTCCAACGGACTGGGAGGCGGCTTCGCCGGATACGGCATCTATCCGCAGTATAAGGAGCTGTATGCGTTTCACGTATTTTACGATACGGTCCAGGCAAAGGAAGCGTGTGAGCAATTTCTCGATACCCACTTTGATATTGCGGATCTGTCGAAAATACATATCCGCAGAACGCCGAAGATCGTGGATGAACCGCTGATCTGGAGGTATTTTCTGCGGCCGCTGCCGACAAAGCGCGAGGCCAGCCAGCTGGATGAGCGGGAATATGTGGTCCGGAGCGTATTTGCAATTAATACAAAAATCAAGGGCGCCTATGTGTTTTCCTGTGGAAAAAATATGGGCGTGTTCAAAGCAGTAGGCTTTCCGGAGGATGTCGGAGAATTTTACCGGCTGGAAGAATACGGCGCCTATTGCTGGACTGCGCACGGCAGATATCCCACAAATACCCCCGGCTGGTGGGGCGGCGCCCATCCCTTTGCGCTGCTGGACTATTCCATCGTACATAACGGCGAAATTTCCTCCTATGACGCCAATCGGCGTTTTATTGAAATGTTCGGATATAAATGCACGCTGCAGACAGATACGGAAGTCATTACGTACATGATCGATTATCTGGTACGAAAGCAGGGACTTACCTTTGAAGAGGCGGCCCACGTCATTGCCGCTCCTTTCTGGTCAACCATTGCACAAATGCCCAAGGCGCAGAGGGAAAAATACAGTTTTCTGAGAAATATATTTTCCGGCCTGCTGATCAACGGTCCCTTTTCCATTCTGGTTGGATTTGAAGGCGGAATGATGGCGCTCAATGATCGGCTGAAGCTGCGTTCCATGGTCGTAGGAGAAACTGCCGATACCGTATATGTTGCCAGCGAGGAATGTGCAATCCGAGCCATCGCGCCGGAAGTCAAAGACATATTTGCACCCAAGGGCGGCGAACCGTATGTCGTCCGCCTGCACAACAGCTGAGCGCACGCAGAACGGAGGAATCAAAATGGGAATTAATTATATATATCCAAGATATGAAGTCGTCAGAAACAAAGATCGATGCATCGCCTGCCGCGTCTGCGAAAGGCAGTGCGCCAATGAAGTGCACAGCTTTGATGCGGAGCTGGGCATCATGAAGGCAGATGAAGCAAAATGTGTAAATTGTCACCGATGCGTTTCACTATGTCCCACCCGCGCGCTGAAAATTGTAGAAACCGACCATAAATTTAAGGAAAACGGGAACTGGACAGGCGCAAATATTACCGAGATCTACCGGCAGGCTGAGAGCGGCGGCGTACTGCTGTCCTCCATGGGAAATCCCCGGCCCCTTCCTGTATATTGGGATAAAATGCTGATTAACGCTTCACAGGTCACCAATCCTTCTATCGATCCCCTGCGGGAGCCCATGGAAACAAAAGTTTTTTTAGGAAAAAAGCCTGATCACATCTCCCGTGACGAACACGGAGAGATCATTCCGGATATGCCGTGCGGCATTGAGCTCTCCACGCCGATTATGTTTTCCGCTATGTCATATGGCTCTATCAGCTATAACGCCCACGCCAGCCTTGCGCGGGCAGCCCAAGAGCTGGGGATTCTGTATAACACCGGAGAAGGCGGATTGCACGAGGATTTTTATCAATACGGAAGCAGTACCATCGTCCAGGTGGCTTCCGGGCGTTTCGGCGTGTATAAAGATTATCTGAAGGCAGGCGCTGCCATCGAAATCAAAATGGGCCAAGGCGCTAAACCTGGAATCGGCGGTCATCTGCCAGGAGCAAAGATCGTCGGAGATATTTCAAAAACGCGGATGATTCCGGAGGGCTCTGACGCCATTTCACCCGCTCCCCACCACGATATCTATTCCATCGAGGACCTGCGGCAGCTGGTCTATTCCCTCAAAGAGGCTGTCGCATACAAAAAACCGGTAATTGTAAAAATTGCCGCTGTTCATAATGTGGCTGCCATTGCCAGCGGGATTGCCAGAAGCGGCGCGGATATTATTGCGATTGACGGATTTCGGGGCGGTACCGGAGCGGCGCCTACCAGGATTCGGGATCATGTAGGCATCCCCATTGAACTGGCGCTGGCCAGTGTGGATACCCGCC
>USLW01000137.1 GCA_900555605.1 uncultured Clostridium sp.
AGCAGGCACGCCGCCGCGGTAACCCATCTGCGCCGGATATACTGACGCTTCGCACGCTGCTGTGCTTTCCCGTATATGGTTTGATCCATTTGCTTTTCTGCATATGCCTTTGCCGCGCGGCTCTCCGCGGGATCGGCATTGACAGCAGAAACGGAGAAATCCTTTAAAAGCATCTCTGTCTCAGAGATACTCAGCTTCTCTAATATGTCAATCAGACTTTTGGCCATGATCCACACCTCCTAAAGATCTTTTCAGCTTTTTCAGCGCACGATATACTCTTAAATTCACTGCATTTTCAGAGAGCGAAAGTCGTTCTGCAACAGATTTACTGCTCTCCATCAGATAGTATCTGCGTATGATGATCTCCCGATCCGGTTCTCCTAAGTTTTGGATTGCACTGAGCAGGGCCGCACGTTCCTCCTCCTTTTCCAGTTCTTCCTCTCCGCAGAAGCAATATGCGAGGCGGTCGCAGTCTGGCAATTCATCAAAGCAAATCTCTTCTCCCCGCGCGTTTTTACGGCGCAGCATATCCACCGACTGATTCTTGGCAATGACGCACAGATATGATTTTAAACTTCCTTTTTTTAAATCAATTTTTTCCCGACTATTATACAGTCTTAGGAATGTATCACTGATGCATTCCTCAATATCTGATTTCGTCAAATGCGCTGTCAGCCGATTCGAGATAATCGTATATACCAATCCCGTATACGTGTCCATAATCATTTTGATCCCCTGGTGCGGAGCTGTCTGCAGCATCCGTAAAAGTTCACTCTCCCGCATATTCGCACCTGCCGTTTCATGTAGCACATGAGATATCCTTTCAATTATTAATACGCAAAAAAAATAAAAATCTTTCAGGAAACTGGCATACAGCTATAAATTTATAGCTGTATGCCGCATAATTTTCTAAAAAGCATGAATAGCAACATGCTGTCTTAGTGGCTGAACCTCCGGATATTGCTATTAATTGTATTTTTGCAATAATCGCACAGCATTAGATTTTCTACAACATCTGGTGTTCCTTTATTGGCCCCATATATACAATCATCATTTTGTCCAGGCTTCAAGGGCCCCTTATTATGGTCCTCCGCCATATACAAATGCCCAATCTCATGTATGACTGTCTGCTCCATCTTTACAATTGCCCTATGTTGTCCCGATATGATGATTTTTCCATACGGCTTGCTTGTTAATCCGAATGTAACCGGCTTGCCGCTATTCGGGTCATATTCCCACAGATGGGCCCCGTCTTGTATATCACAGGTATAATGGCCGGTTAATAATATTTTAGCCGTATGATTTAGGTCGGGATTGGACATATAATGCAACATTTTACTAAGATTCTTATGATGGTATTCAGCACCTTCAGATGGGGGCTCATTTGTGCAATTATCGCCGCAGGCACAAGCCTGTCTGGCCAAATTTCCTTGCTGGCAGCGCATCTCCCCATTTGACATAGTCGTCTCCGGATATGATTCTACTTGATGATATCCATATGCAAGAATATCAGCGCCAAATCTTTCCTGATAAAAATCTCTCGCATTCTCAAATATTTCATACCGATTCCTGTAAAAGGAATGATTCCTAAATGCTTTATCATAATTCACCTCAAGCCGCATGGTCAGATTCACCGGCTCCAGAATCCATTCGTCCAGATAGACATCATTATCCGAATAATTTCGTTGCTCTAATATCACGCCGTTGCTTGACGAATTGGAAACCAGGGACGCGACCTTCTGTGGATTATTATTTTCTCCTGTTTTCGGAATCAGCTTTACCGCTCCGCCTCCTGTGGAGACGGCCCTCCAGAAAAGTCCGTTCCCCTGCGACATGGCATCCTGTTTGATTTTTGCTCCGCTGGCAGTGGAATTGCCTTCCACCCGCATATACAGCTTCGTCATTAAAGACTGTATCGTATAATATCCGCTTTGACGGTCCAGCTCAAATTTCCACACCTGCGTCGCCCCGAGATGCCCGGCCCATTGATGGAGCTGCGTTCCGGAGGCATAAGATTTCTCCAGAATATCTACATATTTATTCGTCTCCCTGTTTTTGATCCGATATAAGCCGTTGGCAGCGGCCGTTACCTGGATATCGATCTCCGCGGAAAGAGAGCGGTCATAGTAGGAAGCAACGGAGATCGTAGCAGTCCCCGGCGCCTTCGCCGTAATCACACCTTCCGCAGATACCTCCGCTACCCGTGGCGCGGAAGATTCCCAAACAGCTGTCTGTAAGATAAAATGAGGGCTGTATATCGCATGATCAAATTGTATCACATCGCCTAAACCGAAATAACGGATATCATGATTGTATATCAAAGCCCCCTGGGGCGCCTGTTGAAGGAGTTCAAATGCCCAGCGGCAGCTAAGCTGGCTTTCCGGTCCGGCCCCACCCACCGCAATACCGGCCGAGCTCGTTGTAGAATTGCCGGAAACATATAGATACTGAAATCCGCTTCCCGTCTTAATCATATATGTATCGGCGTTTGCATAATAAATTTCCCATTGCCCCGCTGCATTGACTCCGGTTAAAGTATCGCTGCCTTCAGAAGCAATTGCCGTAAGGTCGCCGGTGACCTGCAGCGCCATATTCGGCTTGTGCATGGGCCGCAGTGAATATTTGCCTTCACCGAGATAAAACACCTTCCAAAGCTGCGGCAGCTTTTGTTCTAAATCAGTGCCGGTATATTTGCTCCGTTGTTCCGTTGGGGACAGCTCGGCGATGGCGCTGTTCCGGACATTCATATATAAGCTGCTGTTATCATTTTTGATATAATAAACCCCATTGCAAAGGGTAATATAAATTGTACAGAAATCAATTGCCACGGTACCGTCCGGTTTGTTAAAGCACGCATAAAAGGAGGCACGTCCGGCTTTGTTCGCGGATACGACTCCGCTGCTGCTGATAGAAGCATAGTTTGATGAATAGGTTCCCCATGTCACAGCCTTTCCCGCCGGACTTGTCTGTGCCTGCAGGCTGAAAACGGTTCCCTCATTTACGGAAGACATTGCCGGCTGTATAATTCGGATGGATTCCGTATATTGCATGGTGACAAACGGCAGCAGATTCGTATTCGTATAGTTCGATGAATTAAATCCCTTTTTACGGGCCGGATCTGTCTCGTTTATATTTTTCAGCATAAATCCCTTATACGGATTATATGTTCCGCTCTTCCATCCCTTTACAAGCGCCGTTATGTTAAAATGCGCTGTTTCGTTATATGCCGGCGTTGCAGTAGACAGATACGTCGTGTAGCTGTTTCCCGACGTATTATTCCAGGTCGCCGTATTTTCACTCCAGGTATTTCCGTTAAACGCATATGCCATAATGGTTTCCGAAGGCGTACCGGTGGCCTCGTCTGCATGATAAGTCACATTTGTAATACTGTCTGCACTTAAACTCTGATACAGAGAACTGTTATACAGCCCTGGCAGCCTGACTAAAATTCTTCCGACCTTATAATTGCTGTCAGCATAGCCGGCGTGGTCAAACTGCCATGTTCCCGTAGCCAAATCCGGCTTTCCCGAATAGATTGTGGTATCTTCTATATAGGCCCTCGAATCCGCCGACCGGACGATAAAATCAAACTCCAGATCTGACCAGTTGGCATTTGCCGACAAGGGATTCTCAATCGTAAGCGTCATCAGATAATCCTCTGCCTCGCGGACTGCTGAAACGGTAAGAGTCCCGGCAATCCCCATAAGGTTCTCATCATATACCACCGGCGTGCCGATTTCAATTCTTGTATCACTCTGTGCGTTTTCAGCAAGATAATAGCCGTAATCTGCTTCAAAAACCCGCATGCCGTTTGTCTGCAGCATAAATTGAAAAGATTGCTTTCCTCCTAAAGCAGCGTTCTCATCTCGTTTGATCTTGCATTTGAGGCCCTGCAGCGTTGGGATATAAGAAATATCCGTGTCCATACCAGAGGCCTTTCTATATACCACAGTCTCCTTCGCACCGCTGGTCTGCAGCTGCGCGGCTTTGGTCTGCAGCGCTTTTTGTTTTGCTAAATGATTTGCATACGGCTGCAAAGCAATGCACAAATCTTGATAGGCTAATTGAACGCCGCGAAGGCCGAATGTTTTAGGGAAAAATGTTTTAACATCATTGTCCGCCACCTGATATTGAAACGCGTGGTTTGCCGAAAGCGCTGTGAGACGCAGGTCCTTATCCTTCACAAAGCCGTCTTCATCTACATATTTTACCGGCTGCGAAAAAATGTAAGCGGTTCTTGAGCCATCCTCATTTTTATAAATAATCGTGGACAGATCCGTTTCCAGCTCCACCATACGGCGGATATGCGTTTCCGCGGAGATATCGGAAGTTTTGATTATATAAGGCGTTTCCTGCAGCCGTTCAAACCTTTCCGTCCGGAAAACAGGTGCCGCTTGTTTTTGTTCCGCAGAATCTGCGGAATTCGCAAATCCAGTTAAATTGGAAAATATAACAAATAATAGCAAGACAGATAAAAAGCGATATTGCAACTTACGGTAATGCATCGTGATTCTCCTCTCCCTGTCACTCTTTTTTATGTATAAAGCAAGTCCGATCTTCAAGCGGTTTCACAGTCGCAAGGGAATCACCGTCTCTCATATAAAATCAATTTCACGAATAAATTTTCTCACGTTTTTCCAGTAGATGTCATTATTTTACAAAACCTCCGCCAGATTGTCAACAGAAATTTTAACACGCCGGAACCGGCCGGGGCCGCGTCTCACACCCCGGTCAGCAGCCGTTTCAACGGCACCGCATAATTCCGGCGGTACTCCGCGGGCGTCATACCCATATGCTTTTTAAATACCCGGGAAAAATAAACCGGCGCATCATAGCCGAGGATGTCGGAAATTTCGCTGACCTTTTTGTCGCTGCGCGCCAGCATTTCGCAGGCCTTGGACAGCTTCACCTCCCGGAGCATATCCGTAAACGTATAGCCGGTGCTTTGTTTGATCAGTCTGCTGAGATACGGAACGGAATAGTTAAAATGCGCGGCCGTGTCTTTCAGCGTCACCTCTTGGAAGCGATCCCGGATATAATTTCGGATCGCGTACAGGATTTCAGCATTCGGCTCGTCATATTCGGACAGGCCGGCAATGTCCCTCTGCTCGCGCAGCAGACAATAGAAGGCTTCCAGCAGCAGCGTTTTTTTCAGCGGGGAGCTGTATTCGTCCTTTACCACCCCTTCGAGAAGCAAAGCCTCCAAAATACGGTTGAGCTTTTCGCTGCCCGCAGGAAAAAACAGATACCGGTACGCCCGGCCGCCTCTGAGCGATTTGCTGAGAAAAGAGGAAAGTATGTTTTCTTCGGATAGAAATTTTGAAAAGGTTCTGTCAAACGCCGATTTTTTAATCAGGATATTGGCTATGACGCTGTCGTCAAATATACCGATGGCGTGGCTGACATCCGGCGGTATGATACAGACGCTGCCGTCTGTCATGGCAAAAGAGGTTCCGTCCATATAATTGTATCCGGTCCCGCTGAGTACATAAATCATCTCATAAAAGCCGTGTACATGCTTAAACAGGGGATGATAGCGCATGTGCTTTGCCACTACAATATCATCGTCAAACGGATACCACAGATCCCGCACCGCCTCCGGATTCTGCATTGGATTGACCTCCGGCCACCAATAATCCTCCGGCCGGGCGCCCTTTTCTATGATCTCCTGCCGCAGCGCCTGCAGACGTTCCGGGAAATGCGCCTGATCCGCTAAAATCTCATGATATCTCCGGTATACCAGTTCCGATTCGCTGTATATCTCAAAATAGTTTTTCAGCACCTCGCTATGGATCATAAAGCCGTCAGCTCCGTATTTATCATATACTATGCATTATACGGGACCCGGCGCCGTCCGTCAACAAATTCGGTTCTTTCGGGCACACTGCGGCCGGATCTCCCCTGCAGGCAATACCCGCGGGAAGGCTTACGTGCATCCGCCTTTCCCCATTTTCCGTTTTTATAACCGTAATGTGAATTTTTCCGTGCTTGGTCGGCACAGTGCCGCCGCTGAAGTCAAAGGGGCAGGGCCGCGGAAAAATGCCGGCTTCCGTGAA
>USLW01000138.1 GCA_900555605.1 uncultured Clostridium sp.
GCCGCAGAAATCTGCGCGGGAAAGCTTCCCCCGTTGGTATCGCACAGCACCACAAAATCCGCACCGGCATCGGCGGCTCTTTGTACGCTCTGTATCGCATATGCCGGGTTTGTCCTGTATGCATCGAAAAAATGTTCCGCATCATAAATGACCTCTTTGCCGCGCTGTTTCAGATAAGAAACAGTATCCTCAATGATTTTCAGGTTTTCCTCCAATGTAACGCGCAGAACATCCCGTACCTGTACATCCCATGATTTTCCAAAAACGCAGACCGCATCAGTTCCCGCATCGATCAGCGCGGCAATCGCCGGGTCCTCCGCCGGATGAAGTCGGACCCGGCAGGTTGCACCGAATGCCGTCAGTTTTCCATGCTTTAGAGGCAATTTCCGCATAGCTCTGTAAAATTCCGCATCCTTTGGATTGGACGCCGGAGATCCGCCTTCAATATAAGAAACGCCCAATTCATCAAGCAGCTGTGCAATCCGTATTTTATCCTTCAGCGTAAAAGCCGTGCCCACACTTTGCATACCTTCCCGGAGCGTGGTATCATAGATCATCAGCCTCATATCGTACTGCCGCCCCGATCCAATGCTACCATCCCCGTACGAGCCAGCTCCAAAATACCAAAGGTACTGATCATATCAAGCAGCGCATTGGTTTTATCGCCCTCACCGGTTAGCTCCATCGTAATTGTCTCAGGCGAAACGTCAATAATACGCGCACGGAAAATGTTTGCAATCTGTATAATCTCCGTACGCGTTTCTGAGGCAGCCCGGACCTTGATCAGCACTAATTCCCGCATAACCATAGCATGGTCCTCAAGTACCTTCACCTTATGGACGCACAGCAGCTTTTTCAGCTGATGCACGATTTGATCCAAGATATGCTCGTCACATTGGACAATAATTGTGATTCTGGAATACCGCAGGTCCTCTGTCGTACCGACTGCCAAGCTGTCGATATTATACCCCCTGCGGCTGAATAAGTTTGTAACTCTTGCCAGTACGCCTGCCTGGTTGTCCACCACAACAGAAATGGTCTTTGTCATAAGGTTCCTCCAATCCGGCAATCCAAAAGCATCGCCTTTCGATTGATACACGCAAGCGCTGCGTACCGTTCAAACGCTTCCAGCGTTCTTACCACATGGCTTTCCACGTGGTACCCCCTTCCAATCGTCACATAGCTGGGCGGTGACCGCAGCTCCGACTCTGCATATCGTCTGCCGTACATCCTTTTTTGAATCTGTTTCACCATTCCCAATGCACCGTTATTCATCAGTACGATCAGAATCGGCAGCTTCATGCGGTGTAAGGTTGACAATTCTATGCAATTCATTGAAAAGCTCCCATCTCCAGTAACCAACACCACCGGCGCTTCCGGATGCGCAAGCTGCACGCCCACCGCTGCGCCGAGACCAAATCCCATGGTACCGAGCCCCCCGCTGGTTATCAAATGGCCTGGTCGTGAGAACGGATAATAATTGGCCGTCCAGATCTGATGCAGTCCCACATCTGTCACGATATAAGCCTCCGCACCTACAATCTTTCTAAGCGCAGGAAAGATCCGATTCGGAGACAGCATAACAGCGGTTCTGTCCTCTGTTTTCTGTGCCGAAGGTCTCTTTTTTATCGGAGACCAGCCCTCCGCGCGGCGCGAATCTGATAGCAGCCCCAGCAGCTGTGTCAGCGCCTCTTTCGCATCTCCTACTAAAAAATAGTCAGAAGGGATAATTTTATTGATTTCCGCACGGTCCCGATCAATATGGATTACACGCGGACGCGGACCGCTTTCCCAATGGTGCTGTCCCATAATCCGATTGCTGAAGCGCGTTCCGACTGCCAGCAAAACATCACAAGCCTCCATTGCTTCCCTGGCCTCCGGATTTCCGTATAAACCGGAATTGCCAATAAATAGAGGATGTTCGTTTGGTATTTCGCCCATTGCCATCAATGTGCAGCTCACAGGTGCACACAGCGTTTCCGCAAATCTGCATAATATATCGGAAGCCTCGGAGGATCTGACTCCGCCTCCCACAAGAATAAAGGGACGTTTTGCACGGTTCAGCAGATCTGCGATCAAGGAAATTTCCGTTGGCTGCATAGTTTTGCCGTCAAATGCCTGAACCGGGATCTGCGGCGGCGCAAACGCAGCAGATACGGCGTCGGGAAGAGCGGGAATCGTTTCCTGGAGAATATCTTTTGGAATGTCTACCAGAACAGGCCCTTTGCGTCCGCTGTCTGCCACGGCAAATGCCTGTCTGATAATCCGCGGCAGTTCCGAGACAGATTGAACCATCCAATTATGCTTTGTAATCGGAAGCGTAATTCCGGTGGTATCCACCTCCTGAAAGCTGTCTGTTCCGATCAGCGAAAGTTCCACGTTTCCGGTAATAAAAACAACCGGAACCGAGTCCATAAATGCATTTGCAATGCCAGTCACCAAATTCGTAGCCCCCGGCCCCGAGGTGGCAATGCAAACGCCGGCCTTTCCGGAGGCCCGTGCATAGCCGTCCGCCGCATGGGCAGCCCCCTGCTCGTGGGCAGTCCTGACGTGCCGTATGACGTCACGGCGTTTATAAAGCGCATCATACAGCGGCAGAACGGTTCCCCCCGGATAACCGAATACGGTATCGACCCCTTGTTCAATGAATATTTCTACAATTGCCTGCGCGCCTGTCATGCACATACCTCCCTATCAGCCGTATGAATACGTAAATTTAGCGCTTTCCTTTAAAGTCGTCCCGTATTTTGCGCCCTTGATGCGCACCGTAATTTCATCGCTGCTGGTAAAGGTTTCGTCATACCCTCTCAGATAGATCCGGTTCGGGCTTTCATATTCCAGTTTCATTTCCGTCCCGTTGACACAAAGATAAGTGTCATCCGTAAAGCCTGACCCATAAATTACATAAGTTCCGGGATCTTCCTCATCCGGAACAATGGCCGTAATAGCGAAGGGAGATAAGCCCAGCGTATAATCCGGATTGGTAAAATTAGCGGTTTTCGCTTCATTATAGATTTTATAATATTGTATTGTCTTAAAATTTTCTTCATAATCCGCTCTGTCTGAATACACGGAATGAAAACGATTCATAAAAGACCCCTTCAGTCCTAATATATTGCACAGATAAGTGGATAGCTGATGCAGCTCTATGCGGACCGGTTCCTTCTTTTCTTCAATGCCGATATTATTCCAGGTAAAAAACTGCGTTGTGAATTTCTCTTCATCACTCAGTTCATCAATGCTTGCAAACAAATTCGGCAGGTGATCCGAATAAAACAGCACATAAGTCGGTTCTCCCCGTGCCTCCAGATATGCAATCAACGTCTGGATTGTCCGGTCAAACTCCATCATTTGACTTACGTAATATGCAATCCGTCCTTTGAAGGCCGCATCATATCCATTTCCGGCTGTGATCTTCATCGGATAGTCCGCTTCATCCTGTATGGGCTCATAGGAACCGTGCAGCTGTACCGTAACCGTATAAATAAAATGATTTTGTTCCTTACCCGCATCCAGTACCTGACCGATCTGATTCACCAGAATCTCATCGCCTGCCCAGATATCATCGCCCCGCTTTCTGACGCCGGACATGAATTCATAGGAAATAAAGCGATGAAAGCCTAACTGCTCATAAACCTGATACCGGTTAAAAAATTCACCCTCATAATTATGAATGGCAGTCGTCTCAAAGCCTTCCTTGGAAAGATATCTGGCAAAACTGTCCATCGCATTTTTATCAAGGTACTGGACATAGGGACTGTAGCCAAAGGGCAGATAGTTCATATTCAGTCCGGTCAGAAATTCAAATTCGC
Organism: uncultured Clostridium sp.; assembly: GCA_900555605.1. Lineage (GTDB taxonomy): Bacteria > Bacillota > Clostridia > UBA1212 > UBA1255 > UMGS1851. The sequence continues at coordinate 3,813 of USLW01000138.1, forward strand.
TTTTTACCGTCTGGCCGCCGAATACAGGAACATCCACGGTTCCGGAAGTATTCTGCTCCATCAGGCTTCGTATAAAAGGCATCGGGTCTTTTTCATAAGTAACGTTGGGAAACAGGTACGGGTCGGCAAAAGATTCCATTTGAATCACAATGATATTTTTTACTTCAGGATAGGCTCCATTCGGCGCCTGGTACTCTTTTTCCACCGTATCCAGAATGTTCTGTACGAGGATATCAGAATACCCCTCCGGCTCCTCTACAACGGAGCGGAAGGCATAGGTCATGAAAGAAAACGGAAATCCCTTTTCTCTATATGCTACCTTTGCGGACCTGCGGTCCAGTTCCGCAAAGGAAAGCCGGGATACCCCATTCATAAAAAGCAATATCAGAATCAGATACACCACCGACGATAAAAGCATAGAAAGATGAAATGATCTGGCCTTTTCCTTTTTTGCCAGCCAGACCACGACTGCAATCACCCCTGCCACAAGCAGAATGATAAAGATAAAATCCCAAATACTCAGAAAGTTTTTTGCAGCTGTAATCGCTTCGGCGACAGAAAAAATATCCAGCAGCAGAACCGGTTCGTAAACATTGAGACACTTCAGATAGCTTGCATAAGCCAATACGATCCAAACCAGCCCATATATACAAAAGGCAAATTTTACTTTCCTGCACCATATCAGAAAAAAACCGATGGCAGTAACATATAAAAAATTACACGCCAGAACATCCGGCTGTGCGATCAATGATTTGATGGGCGCGGTAATATCCATGGTCTGTGCAAACTCTATCAGAAAGCACAATAAAACAAAGACATAGATCCAGACCGTCAGATGCCTGTAAAAGGACTGATACTTTGTTTCATACGGCCGTGCACGTTCATACAGAAACAGCACAGAAGCAGCCAGGAGTGCGATAATCAGATACGGTACGCCCCATATAATATTATTATAGGACGCCGCGATCCACATAAACCAGAGTCCGGCCAGAACGGAGGTCGCGGTCTTTCTGTAACGGCACCAAGACACCGGACAGGTAACAATAACCAAAGTAGCAATTCTGGGCAGCAGCTTGAATAAAACCTGCGGGAATTCACGCAGGCCGAAACCGGTCACCGCATCACTGACAAACAGGGACAACAAAGCAAGAAAAACGTAGACAGCGGACCATCTCCATACGTTCCTTCCGTTTTCTTTCAGAAAGAATACGCATTCTTCCGCGGCGCGATCCCAGGCCCGCACAAATCGGACCCTCCATTTCAGTTTATCTTTCTTTTGCTTTTTCTCGTTCGGGATATTCTCCGTCAAAGCTTTGGCGCAGCAATCCGCCGGAGCTTCATCGCTGCGATTGGCCGCGGCCGCTCCCTCAGCGATGCGGTCTGTCACCTTTTCGTCCAAATCGGTACGTTTACGAAAGCGCATGTTCAGACTTCCTTTCATATCACGGCTTATCTTCTGTAATTATCGTTCCGCTTTTACCTTTTCGACATGGGAATAATCCCCGCCCTTTGTATCAATCGTAATTGTTTTAATCACAACGTCCTCTAAGGGCTTGTCATTTTCATCTACTCCGACCTTTGCAATTTCCCGCACGACCTCCATTCCGGAAGTAACTTTGCCGAAAGCAGCGTATTTTCGGTCCAGACTGGAGGAAGCATCTGCTACAGTAATAAAGAACTGCGATCCTGCCGTGTTATAATATGGCGCATCATTATACGGATTTCCTTGTCTTGCCATGGAAATCACGCCGGCTTTATGCGTAATATCATTTTCAACGCCATTTGCGCTGAATTCTCCCTTGATATTGTATCCGGGGCCGCCGGATCCGTTGCCCTCCGGGTCTCCTCCCTGGATCACAAATCCGTCTACCACCCGGTGAAACGTTAAGTTATCATAAAATCCCGCCTGCGCCAATGTGATAAAATTATTTACAGTATTCGGAGCAATTTCGGGATAAAGCTCCGCTTTGATTGTTTTTCCGTTTTCCATTTCAAAAGTAACAATAGGATTGCTCATTTTAAATCGTCCTTTCGGTTTATTAACACTATTTTAGTATATTCTTGATAAAATAGCAAGTGTCTTAGTGATTATTTGCGAATAAATCAACCTTTTTCAATACTCATTGTAGCAAAAGCATTGAGGTCTGTTCCTGCAATATTTCCGCTGAGAAACTCGTAATATCCCTGTGAACCG
>USLW01000139.1 GCA_900555605.1 uncultured Clostridium sp.
ATAGGACCCATGGGTCCCATGGGCCCTGTGGGACCGGTGGGCCCAACATTGCAGCAACAGCAGCTGCAAGCTTGACAACCGCAGCGCGGACAGCAGTTTGCATTTGCAGCATTGGCACAGCAGCTGTCATAATCTATTTGTCTTTGTTCACTCAAAGAAATTCCTCCTTGAATTGATATTGGGAGAAGTTCTCCCCGATACAATATATGGGGGCGGGGGAGTTTCTGTGCCGCAAGCCAACTGTATGGATTTACTTATAAGGGATTTTGTTCAAAATAAGTTTTATTGTACAGATAGGCCTTTGAATAAGGCTTATATTGTCCGGCCTTTTCATTATATTCGACTGCGAGATCCCTTCTGCCGAGTTTGTCGTAGCAGACACAAAGCTGTATACAGGGAAGATATCCGTAGCAGTCAGATGAAATGAAGCCGCATGATTGATCATTCCGTTTGCAGGTTAAGGCTGTTTTGTACCAGAATATCGCTTGCTCGATACGGTCTCGATCAAAAAAGTGGCGGGCAATATCACAGCACGTTTCCGCACGCGGTAAATCGAAGGCAAGACTTTGCAGCAGTGATTTCAGTGCGCTGTCTTCCTCTCCGAGGGCATAATAGCAGTATGCAAGATACCTGCATGACTCAATCAAATTTTCAATCCAGGCATTTTTTTCTGCAAGCAGGTCTGTAAACGCAGCCGCAGCCTGCTGATATTTTTTATGATAATACAGCTCTCTTCCATAGTAAAATAAATCTCTCGGGCTGAGCTGGGCGCCTTGGGCGATCTGCAGTTCAAAAATACGGAGATTCCTATCCGGGTCAGATGGATGCAGCTTTCTGTGGGTTACGGCAGCATCGGAATACAGCGTTTTTCCTGTGTGCATAATGACTTCATGGATTGCGCCTTTCCAGAAAAAGCCCCTGTGATTTCGTACAATCCGTTCCCGGTAGTAAAAGAAAGACGGGTTTCCCTGCTCGTCAAAGGCAGTATGATACTGCATCATCACAATATCGATATCAGCCGGCAGCGTTTCCTTCAATTGAAGCAGCTTATTTTGATCCTCCTCCAAAAGGATGTCGTCTGCATCCAGCCACATACAGTATTCCATTTCAGCCTTTGAAAATGAAAAATTGCGGGCTGCCGCGAAATCCTCGATCCAAGGGAAATCATATACCTTTTCGGTATATTGTCCTGCAATTTCTTTTGTTTTATCTGTACTTCCGGTATCTACGATAATGATTTCATCGGCGACACGGGAGACGCTGTCCAGACAGCGGGCCAGCACATCCTCCTCATCTTTTACAATCATACATAAACTAATGGTAATCATGTCTGTTTTACCTCCTGATAATACCGCTATTATTCTATGTAGGAACTGCGCGGGCTGTGATTATTCCTGTCCCGGCCGAACGGGAGGTGTGTGATATTGGCGGACCGGCAGAATTTTTTCTTGACTTCTAAAATGGCATTGATTATATTTAAAAGAAATAAAAATTGGGAGGCAATGGATATGCAGTTAGCTGTAAGCTCATATAGTTATTCCCGCCTTGTAAGCACCGGTGCGCTTAAAGCGGGAGATGTGATGAAAAAAGCAAAAGAGATGGGATTCAGCGGGATCGAATATGCAGGGCTGTGGGTTCCCGAGGGCATGACGCCTGTAGCATATGCAAAGGAACTGGCTGCCGAAGCACAGGCGCTTGGCATGACGATTACCGGATATAGTGTGGGCGGCAATTTTTTGTGTGCGGATCCGGAAGCAGAGGCTGAACGGCTGAAAAAAGAAGTGGATGTCGCGTATGCATTAGGCGCAAAACGGATGCGCCACGATATCTGCTACGGACCTCTGCCCGGCGGCTACCGCAGCTTTGAGAAGAATCTGCCGATTTTGATCAAGGGCGCCAGAAGCGTTACAGAATATGCCAAAGAGCTGGGCATTCAAACAATGGTAGAAAATCACGGCTTTTTCTGCCAAGACAGCCACCGTGTGGAGATGTTGATTGACGGGGTGAATTCCGACAACTACGGCGCGCTGATTGATTTAGGAAATTTTCTTTGTGCGGATGAGGATCCGGGCAGGGCGGTGGGTGTGCTGAAAAGCTATGCGTTCAGCGTCCATTGCAAGGACTTCTACTATCACGACGGAGAGACAGAGCCGAAGGGAAGCAACTGGATCTTTACCAGAGGCGGCAATTACATTAAGGGAGCTGCGGTTGGAGACGGTATCGTGCCTGTGGCAAAATGTCTGCGGATTCTGCGTGCTTCCGGTTATGACGGGCCTGTGGCCATTGAATATGAAGGTGCGGAGGACCCCATCGCCAGCATTGCGGCGGGGCGCGATTATGTACAGCGTCTGATCGGGTAACCTGCCGGGCAGGACCCGCCGCGTATACGCCGTTTGCTTTTGTATTCAAAATGCCAGCATATCGGAGTGGGGAGAATATTAAAGGGAGTCTGCTGGTTCGGAAGCTTGCTCCTGTGATAGCCCTTTCTTCTTTCTTAATGTGAAAAGCGTTTCTCCTAAACTCATGATTCTGCCCAATCCTTTCCCAACTGTTTCGGCGGCGCCTTTTCATAGGCAGCATAACTCCGCTTTTATTTATCGATTTTATTATATACAAATCCATCCGGAAAAGCGATCAACCATACCTGGAATTTTGTCAACTAAAGCGAACATTTGAAAAATATCGCTGAAAATATAGCCAATAACTTGTAATCGCCTCTGCCGCCCTCTCGCATACAAAAATGCCCGGCTCCAAAACGGTCCGGGCATTTTGCGTCTCATACGGAAGACCACCTTATTTGTTCGTGTTATAAGAATCCGACAGGTCCATCACCTTATTGGATACGCTTTCTTTTTTCTTGGAGCTTTTTACACGTTTCATCAGTTCCTCATAGAACAGTTCCTCATCAAGGGGAAGGGTGATATCTTTGCCCAGCCAGGCGGATAGATGCATGGCATTAGACAAGGTGAGTCCGTTGATGCCTTCCTCACCGGGCGCAACCAAGGGCTCGCCCCGCAGAATTGCGCCGGCAAATGCATTCAGAACGCCCACGTGCTGCGGATTCTTTTTGTCGGTTTCTACTTCTGTGAACGTACATTTGGGCTGCCCGAATCCGGAGGCGCTTTCAAAGGTGTATTGATCCAGTGTTGCTTCCAGCTCCCATAAGTAAAGCTTGCCGTTTTCCGCAACCAATTTCCCCTTGTCAAGCGTGATCTCAAAACGGTTTGTGCCCGGCGCATCGGCTGTGGTGGTCACAAATACGCCCGTGGCGCCGTTGGGATATTCCACGTATGTTGTAACATCATCTTCTACTTCGATGTTATGCCATTTTCCAAACTGCATGTGGGCGCTGACCTTTACTGGCATGCCGCAGATCCACTGCCAGAGATCGAGATTGTGCGGGCACTGATTCAGCAGAACGCCGCCGCCCTCGCCGCTCCAGGTTGCACGCCAGCTGCCGGAATCATAATAGGCCTGAGACCGGTACCAGTTGGTAATGATCCAATTGGTGCGGCGGATCTGGCCTAAGGAACCACCTTGAACAAGCTCCCGCATTTTGCGGTAGATGTGGTCGGTACGCTGGTTAAACATCAGACCGAAGACGACACCGGATTTTTTAGCAGCCTCGTTCATCTCTCTGACCTTTTTCGTATAAACGCCGGCCGGTTTTTCTACCATGACATGGAGACCGCGCTTGAAGCCTTCGATTGCATAGGTCGGATGATCATAGTGGGGGACTGCGATCAGGATCGCGTCCACAAGCCCGCTGTCCATCAGCGCCTCTGCATTGTCGAATTTTCCCACGGACTCGGGCAGGTTCTGGGCCGCCCACGTGAGACGGTCCGGATTGATATCCGCAACCGCGGTTACTTCGATTTCCGGGCAGTGACCGGCTTTGATGTTGTTGATGTGGCCGGTACCCATGTTACCGATACCGATGATACCTAAACGTACTTTACTCATGTTGTGTTCACTCCTAATTGAAATTCTATATTTTCATTTATTAACCGATGATCTCTTTTACCGCCTGGCACGCGGCATCAAATGCGGCGCGCTGTGTCGGGTAAGAGTAGACCTTGCCGACCTCACTGCGCTCAGAGGGGCCCTCTAATTCAGATAGTCCCTTAAATACGGTGAGATGCGGCTCAATGGTCACGATTTTACCACCCCGCGCGGCATATTGCGTCAAAATTTCCGGAATATGCCCGATTCCTTTTCCTGCCGGTACAATGGCTTTCTCCGCCGTAGCATCTTTGATGTGCATATAGTAAATATAAGGCGCCAGCAGTTCATAAGCGCGCAGCGTCTCCTGATCGCACTGGATAAAATTGGCGGGATCGAAAATACCGCGGAGCTCCGGCAGCGTCTTGTAAATATCCGCACAGCGGGCCGCGTTTTCACCGTAAATGCCTTTTTCATTTTCATGACACAGAAGCACGCCGCTGCCCTTTGCCTCTTCCAGAAACCGATCCAGATATTCCATCACCGTATCACGGTAAGGCGCGGGATCCTCCTGCTCGGGAAGATAGAAGCTGAACAGACGGATACAGGGCGCTTCCAGGACGCGTGCCAAATTTAGGGTGCGGCGGAACAGGTCCAGATGCGCGGCAAAATCGTCGGTGATTTTTATTTTACCCAGCGGAGAGCCGATGGACCAGACCTTCAGACCGTGGTCGGAAAGCATTTTTTTGACTTCAGCAGCCTCTGATTCCGTATATTGCGTGATGCTGCGGCCGTTTACTCCGCGGATTTCCAGATAAGGAATCTGATTTTCGGATAACGCGCTGATCTGCGTCCGGAGCGTTTCTCCGGCCTCGTCGGCAAAGGCACAAAGCTCAAATGGCAGCATAATAAACCTCCTCCTTTCCGTCAGACGCCGGAATAAGCGGAAAATCCGCCGTCTACCGGTACCACGATGCCGGTGACAAACCCAGAAGCGCTGCTGTCCGTCAGCCAAAGAAGTGTTCCGATCAGCTCCTCCGGTTCGCCGAAGCGCTGCATAGGGGTGGCACGCAGAATTTTTTCTGTCCGCGGCGTGGGATTTCCGTTTTCATCGAAAAGCATGGCGCGGTTCTGGTTCGTGACAAAGAAACCCGGGGCAATGGCGTTGACCCGGATGTTCTGCTGTGCAAAATGCACGGCCAGCCATTGGGTAAAATTCGATACTGCTGATTTTGCCGCGCTGTACGCGGGAATTTTTGTCAGCGGGCGGTATGCGTTCATGGATGAGATGTTGAGAATGCAGCATCCTGTTTCGCCCAGCATATCTGCGGCAAATACCTGTGTGGGCAGCAGCGTGCCCATCAGATTCAGATTGAACACAAAGTCGAATCCGGATTTATCCAGATTAAAGAAGGTTAAAATGTCCTGTGCCGTCTCGTCGCCGGGCTCAAAGGTTTCGTGAGCAGTGGTGCATTTCGAATTGTTGCCGCCTGCGCCGTTGATGAGAATTTTACACTTGCCGAAATCTGTCAGCACCTGCTTGTGAACCTGCTCCAGGCTTTCTTTTTCCAGCACGTTGGCACGGTAGGCTTTTGCCGCTCCGCCCTCCTTGTTAATTTCATCGGCTGTGGCTTGGGCCGCTGATTCGTTGATATCGAGCAGTGCTACAGCATAGCCTGCTTTTGCCATTGCTTTTGCAAAAGCGGAGCACAGTACGCCGCCTGCGCCTGTAATTACAACTGTTTGCTTCATGATGGTCACCTTGCCTTTGACTTTCAAAGGCGTCCTTTCTTTATAAAATGCGCCGTCTCCTGAGGAAATGCCGCCGGAGCGGGGCTGCTGCGTGCCTGTTTGTGTTTACTGCTTCTGCGTCTGTGGGCCGGCCGGCCGGATTCCTGCGATGAGATTCCGGATGTTGTAATAGGAAACCGCGCCTGCCAAGACGGCTGCGTTTTCATCGTCCGGATATTCTCCGGCCTCCAGCCATTTGCCGATGACATCGCAGAGAATGCGGCGGAAATAGTCGTGCCGCGCATAGGATAAAAAGCTGCGGCTGTCC
>USLW01000140.1 GCA_900555605.1 uncultured Clostridium sp.
GTACGGGATAGCCGTACGCCGGGCTTTGAGGCATCATGCCGGACGGAGTTGTACACAGCCTAAGAAAACAGCCGCGGCCGTCTCTCAGCCGTCGATATAGTCCTTCAGCTTTTTGCTTCGGCTCGGATGGCGGAGCTTTCTCAGCGCCTTTGCCTCAATCTGCCGAATGCGTTCCCGGGTGACATTGAATTCTCTGCCCACCTCTTCCAGCGTCCGCTGCCGTCCGTCCTCCAATCCGAAACGCAGCTTCAGCACCTTCTGTTCACGAGGTGTTAAGGTTGCCAGAACCTCCATCAGCTGTTCCCGCAGCAGCGTAAACGCGGCGCGCTCAGACGGCGCCGGCGCTTCTTCATCCGGAATAAAATCCCCGATGTGACTGTCCTCTTCTTCTCCAACCGGCGTTTCCAGCGATACGGGGTCCTGCGAAATTTTCATAATTTCCCGCACCTTTTCCACAGACATGTTCATCTCCTGTGCGATTTGCTCCGGCGTCGGGTCCTTGCCCAGTTCCTGGGAAAGCTGGCGGGACACACGTCCGAGCTTATGAATGGTTTCTACCATGTGCACTGGAATCCGGATGGTACGCGCCTGATCCGCAATGGCTCTGGTAATCGCCTGCCGAATCCACCACGTGGCATATGTGCTGAATTTATAGCCCTTCCGGTAATCAAATTTTTCAACTGCTTTAAGTAAGCCCAGATTGCCCTCCTGAATCAGATCCAAAAATTGCATACCTTTCCCCACATAGCGTTTGGCAATGCTGACAACAAGCCGCAGATTTGCTTCATTCAGCCGATTTTTTGCTTCCTCGTCTCCCTGCTCGATGCGAATTGCCAGGTCCACCTCTTCCTCCGCGGTCAGCAGCGGCACCTTTCCGATCTCTTTCAGATACATTCTCACATGGTCTTCCAGACCGATGCCCTCGGTCAGAGCGTCAAAGTCCTCTTCAAATGGTTTGGATTCATCAGCTGCACTGTCAAAATCGCCGATCAGGCTGATTCCCATATGCTCTGCGACTTCATATACCTTATCCAGCAGATCAGGCTCAATATCAATATCATCCAGCGCGGTATTCAGCTCTTCATAGGTCAGAACGCCCTTTGCCTTGGCCTTCTCCAGCAGGCTGGAAAGCAGCGGATTCCCCTCAAACAGCGCCTTTTCCTTCTTGCTGTCGGGAGATTCGTCAAAGTTTAGATCCGGATCCTCTTTGATCATGGCATCGAAATCATTTTCGGCAATATCCAGATCCTCGTCAAAGGTCAGCTCCTGGGGATCGAAATCGCTCACTTCTTCTTCCAGCTCCGCCAGACTCACGGGATCTACCTCGTCCGGAAAATCTTCGTCAAACAACTCTTCTTCCAGTTCATCCTCCGGCTGTTCTTCCTCGTACGAGTCCTCCAATCCGTCGTCAAGCTCCTCTTCCGCAGGTACCTCGTTCAAAAGCTCATCCTCCTCTTGCTCCGTTAATCTGCTTTTTTCATTATCGCTATTCTTTTTGCTCATGATCCTGCCCTCTTTTCTTGTAACAGCGCATTCAGTTCCTGCATGAGCTTTCCCTGATCCGCGCTGCCCGGGTTCTCCAATAAAGTGTATATTTCTGAAATACGCATTTCTCTTTTTAACCGGCCGATCTTACCCATAACCTCTTCGCAGGCTTTCCTGCTGTCCGGCGGCGTGATCCATCCGCTGACAAGGGCAGACAGCAAATCCGCATCTTCCGGCCCCGCATCAGCCAGCACACTTTCCGCACCGGCCTTCTGGTTTCCGTCCGCTCTCGCCAGCAGCTTCTGCCAAAGGATTTTGTTTCTCTCCAGCGTAAAATATGTTTCAAGTTCCCCGCGCAGCCTGCTGAGGCACGCCGTATCCTCACTGAGCAGCAGCAGAAAAAGCTTTTCTAAGCGGTCCATCTTTATTTCATCCGCAGAAAGCGCCGGCGCCCGGATCCGTTCCGCGCCGCTATCTGCGGCGGCGGTGTTCCTGACAACAGTCTTTACCCGGTTCAGTCCCGTTCTTCTGCCGAATACAGACTCCGGATCAGCAGTGCTTCCTGCCTGCACACGGCGGACCTGATCCCGCAGAGGCTCCTCCGGGATCTCATACGTTTGTGAAACCCACCGAATATACATATCCTGCTCTACCGTACTGTCCACCGCAGCCAGCACTCCGGTTGCTCTTTTCAGGAATTCCGCCCGCGTATCCAGTCTGTCCGTAGGCCAGTCCCCGGCGATCCGGCATATTTTGTACTCCACCAAGGTTTTGGCCCGGTCCGCGATTTTCAGAAACTCCTCTGCACTGTGCCGCCGCAGATATTCGTCCGGGTCTTTTTCCCGGGCGCCCGCATCTGCTAAAGACATCACCTTCACACGGAAGCCCTGCGCTGCCAGGATATCCAGTCCCCGCAGTGTAGCGGCTTGTCCCGCACTGTCGGCATCATATCCGATAATTACTTCATCAAAATATTTTTTCAGCAGCTTTGCCTGCTGTTTGGTCAGCGCAGTGCCCAAAGAAGCCACTGCCCATGTTATTCCCTTTTGGTGCAAAGCTATGCAGTCCATGTATCCTTCAACAATGATTACGCGTCTGCTTTCCGATTTTCTGGCAAAATTCAGACCGTACAGCTGGTTTCCCTTGCTGTATGCCGGCGTTTCAGGAGAATTCAGATATTTCGGCAGAGAATCATCCATCACGCGGCCGCCGAATCCGATCACATTTCCCAGAACGTCAAAAATCGGAAACATGACGCGGTTGCGGAATCGGTCGTAGCAGGAGCGTCCGTCTTTTTTTTCCAAAACAAGTCCGGCCGACAGAAGCAGCTTGGGATCTGTTCCCTGCTCCGTAAAGTGGCGCAGGAGTCCGTCCCAATGCTCCGTTGCATACCCCAATCCGAAGCTTTTAATGGTTTCCGCCGTAATACCGCGCTTTCTCAGATATTCCAGCGGCGGTCCGCCGCGCTTTAGCTGCCGATAAAAATAGCGTGCAGCCTCTTGGTTCGCAGAAAAAATTTCCTGACGCAGTTTTGTTTTTTTGTCATACTCTGCGTTTTTTCCTTTATCTAAAACGATTCCGGCCCGATTCGCCAAAAACTCCACAGCAGCCCAATAGTCCAGCCCCTCTGCCAGCATGATAAAATGAATGACATTTCCGCCTTTTCCGCAGCCAAAGCATTTGAAGATCTGTTTCGCTTCATGAACGGAGAAAGACGGCGTTTTTTCATTATGAAAAGGACAAAGGCCCATATAGCCGCTGCCTTTGCGTTCAAGCTTCACATATTCGGAGATGACATCCCCGATGTCGTTTCGTTCAATCACTTCATCCACTTGTGACTGAGATATCATATGTACAACTGTCCTTTCCGATACAACCCAAAACCCCATGACGAAAAACGTCTCACTAATACTATACGACGCACTTGTCCGAAAAACCTTTTTGGCAATATTTTTGTATTGCACCCCGCACTCCGGTTCCCTTAAAATAAGACTGCAGGGAACAGCAGAAAGCAAGCCCTGCATCCCCCCCTGCCGCGCACCGCACCCCATTGCACGCGGCGGAAAAATCAATAAACAGTATCATTTCAGGAGGCAGCGATGTTCAAAAGGATATGTAAAAAAATCGAATTAAAAAGTACCTTTTTTATGGATAACCTGCCGCGCGGCGCGAAATGCATGATGCTTGCCGGCAGCATTGTTTCTGTTCTGTACGCACTTGCAGGCGCCGTCATGCTTTTGGTCCTGCATTTTACCGGCAACGGAGACCCTTATGTAATCAGCGTGGGGTATCAGATTATGGAAAGCGCGGCAGGCACTATGCTGCTTTCCACCCTGATCGCGTTTGCCGTTCAGCTCTCTTATAAGCTGAAGCCTTAATTCTTCGGCAAAATTAAAATTTCCGATTTGGGACGCATACAGATCAGCAGCTGCCGCATGTCGCGTTTTGCGACAGCAATGCAGCCTGCGGTGCTTCTTCCGCCCTCCGCCGTACAGTGCAAAAAAATTGCCGACCCCTTTCCCGGTCTTACAGGATCCGTATTATAACAGACCTCTATACAATAATCATACGTTCCCGGGAATGCCGCCAGATGCTCGGAGCGCCGTCTGGTCTCAGCCGTAAGAAGTGCTCCTGATGAAACCCAACGGTTATAAGAGGCAGAGCAGGGATCGCAGTCCCAGTAAGCCTCTTCTGTAATTTTCCGATAAGGCATCTGCATTCCGGCCGGCGGCGGACAAAGCCCGAAGCATAGTCCCAGCACATATCGTCCGGCCGGCGTATGACCGTCTCCCTCTGATTTCTGCAGCGGATCCGTTACGCCGGAGCGGCCCAGATAGCCTTCTGTTTTAAAAATCAGTCTTCGCTTTCCGTCAAGAATCTCGTCTGCCCGGACCGTACAGCCGGGTCCTGCGGTATGCTCCGTTACCACAACCTGCAGCGCCGGCATCGGACAATGATTATCCGATGCTTTCATACGGCATAATATGTGCTCTGATGTCATTCTCTGTTTTCTCCGTAATATAGGCCTCTGTCACGCTCTGCCTCACCGAATCGCTGCTGTCGTACGTCAGAATACGTTCGCATCGGATCCCATATATCCATTTCTGATCCCTGACTACAGTCGTATCGCCTGCGGTCAGATCATTTTTTTCAACAAACGGCCGGAATATATCGTTTTCCGAAAGCGTCTCCGGAAAAATGATCCGCAGCCCGCCGCCGTCATCCACCCCATCTTCTTCTGACTCCCGCGCAATGAGCGCCATCATATCCTCCTCAGAATGTACGTTTGTCATTGCCTGCTGCACATGCGCCATCACCTGCGCAGCCGCGGCCTCATCTGTATTTTCCGTGCCGGATATGAGCGGCAGGCGGTACATCACGACACGCAGGTGTACGGTAAGAAACCTTCCGCGGTTTGCTTCATAGTACTGTCTGCATTCCGTCTCGTTCACTTCCGTATTCTGATACCGGTGGTTCAGATATTTTCTGATGACGGTTTCACATTCCATAATATGCTGATACTCCGTTAAGCTGACACCATACAGATACTGCAGAATTCCATCCTCGTCTGCCGCCCCTGAAGCAGTCTCCGTCTGAAGCTGCATCTGTGCAAACCGATAGGCCGCATCGTCCACAGCAGTCCGTTCTTCTTCTGAAAGGACAAATCCCGCAGCAGCCGCAAGCAGGTATTTTGTTTTAAAAACCGCCGCTTCACGAAGCATGGCCTCCTCGGTCTCCACCGCAGCCTCTTGGTCCGGAAAGCAGTTCGCCCCATTGTTCAGGCTGTAAATATACCGATATTCATAGTCATAAATATATGCGCCGTTCTCCCCGATTCTGGCAACGGGCGTTCCTTTTGCGCTCCCGCGGTCCGGTTTCTCCCGGTCATCCGCGCCGTCAGTTCCGCAGCCTGCCGGAATACACAGCAGAAAAATCAAGCATACGCTCAGAAAGCGCCATTTTAAATTTGTCCGCAATGCCACCATCGCCTTTATAAAAAAATATACGATGCCCTAACCGTCCGTATCAATGGTCAAATACCGTAAATACCATAGAATCCAGCACGTGAGCAAAGGTTCTCCAGTATCTGCCCTGCACCGCATCCGACGCGTCGCCTGCGCCTTCGCATACGACAATATAATACGCCATGCTGCGCACGGCGATATATACCTTTCCCGTCCGCGCCCTGTTTTGGCTGCTGTTCTCTCCGCCGGCTGTATCCGCCGGGCTCTCCTGTGTGCCGTCCCCCCCATTTTCCTGCGGGGAATCCGTATAGGAATAAGAAAAGGTTTTAAAACGGATATTTTCTGTCTCGTAATAATCCAATTTCCCAAAGGTATACGTTTTGTTTCCTGCTTCCGATTTCTCTGCAGTCCATTGCTGCAGCACCATCTCGGCCACCCGGTCCAGAAGGGAATTATCCTCCGGCAGCCGGGCCGAGGTCCCCGGCTGCGCAGGCTGCAAAGACTGTCCGGCACTG